>NZ_JBHUDX010000048.1:56347-92306 GCF_042678285.1 Streptomyces caeni | reverse complement strand
GGGCAGCCGGGCAGCCGGGCAGCCGGGCAGCCGGGCAGCCGGGCTCCAGGATCACCCGCTCACCGGGCCGCGGGTGCCGTCGGCAGCCATGGCAGCCCGCCCTCGGCCCGCCCGCGCCCCGCCCGCGCCGGGACGACCTCCGCCGACGCGGACACCGAGGCGCCGGATGATGGCCAACCCGCCGCGGAGCGGCAAGCGTTCAAGCCTTCAAGCGTTCACCACGGGATGTCGCCACGGCCGAACCACCCGAAGGAGTGCGTTTTCTCATCCGTTCCCGCGTCGTCGGCCGCCGACCACCGCACGTTCCACGGCCGTCTGGTGCACTTCCCCTGAGTCCTGACCGAGTTGACGAGACATCAGGGGGAACAGTGGCACGTCGCGACAGACGGCTCACAACGGTGTTCGCGGCGCTCGTCGCCTGGAGCGCGCTGGCCGGTGCTGCCCTGACCGGAGCCGCACCGGCCAGTGGTGCACCGAGAGCCAGGGCGATCGCGCCGGGCGTCGAGTACAGCGTGCTCGATCTCTCCGCGTCCCACGGTGTGGCCCGCGCGCACCTCCTCAGCATCGATCTGCGCAACCGGAACGTGCGGGTGGACCTGCTGTATCCGGGGGCCGTGGCGGCGCGGGCCACCGTCTCGCGGCTCGCCGACGCACAGCACGCCGTGGCCGGGATCAACGGCGACTTCTTCAACATCAGCGAGACCCAGCACCCGGGGGTGGAGGCGACCGGTTCGGCCGTCGGCCCGGCCGTCGCGAACGGGCACACCCTCAAGGCGGCCGTGCCGCCCGGGCAGCGCTTCGGGCCCGCGCTGCCGCCCGGCACCACCACCGAGGACGTGCTCGGGGTGGGCACCGACCGCACGGCCCGTCTCGACCGGCTGGCCCTCACCGGGTCCGTCCGCACGTCCCGGGAACGGCTCGCGATCCACGGCCTCAACCAGTACGCGCTGCCGGAGGGTTCGATCGGGGCTTACACGGCGGAGTGGGGCGGGGTCTCCCGGCTGCGAGCCGTCTGCGGCACCGACACCGACCGGGCCGCGCCGTGCGGTTCGGACACCTACGAGGTCACGATCAGGAACGGCCGGGTCGTCGCCACGGCCGACCGGCCCGGCAGCGGTGCCGTCGCCGCCGGCACCACGGTCCTGGTCGGCCGCGAGGCGGGGGCGCAGTCGCTGCGCCACCTGGCCAAGGGCGAGGCCGTCACGGTCGGCAGCCGGCTGGTTGCGGCCTCGTCCGGGGTCCCCTTCGCCTTCGCCGTCGGCGGCTTCCCGGTGCTGCGCCACGGCGCCCCGCTGTCCGGCCTCGACAACGCGACGTCCGCGGTGCGCACCGGCGTCGGCATCGGGGACGGCGGCCACCGCCTGCTGCTCCTCGCCCTCGACGGGGCGTCCGCCTACCGCACCGGGCTCACCGTCGCCGAACTCGCCTCGACCCTGCGGAAGATGGGCGCCACGGACGGTTTCAATCTCGACGGCGGCGGGTCCACGACCCTGGTCGCGCGGGCGCCGGGCGCGAACGCGGTGACCGTGCGCAACCATCCGAGCGGGGGCGCCGAACGCCCGGTCCCGGAGGGCATCGGGGTGTTCTCGTCCTCCTGAGCGGGGGCGCCCGGCGCGCGTCAGGGACGCAGGCCGCTGACGATGTCGGCGGTCGCCGCCAGGCCCTGGTGGATGGTCGGGGCCATGCTGCTGCTGGCGAGGTAGAAGCCGAGCATGACGCAGACCAGCGCGTGTGAGATCTTCAGCGCGCCGTTGCGCAGGAAGATCACCGCCGGGATCAGGAGCAGCAGCACCACCGAGATGGAAACGGCCATCGTCAACCTCCTCCGCCACGCCCACTTCGCGGCTTTCGGCCGCAAGTGTGGCGTAGCGGAGGGCTCACCCGGGCGGCTGACGTGTCCCCCGATCGTGTGGTTCTACTTGCTCGTAGCCGTTGTGCGCGTGGGCACGCCAGGTTGGCCTTCGGCAGGGAGCATGCGGTCGGCCGGGCCACAAGGGGTGCTGCCGTGCGAGGAGTTGGCCGGATGGCCGCCCCTCGTTCACCCCCGTCGGCACCGGACACGGGGCGGGCGTTACGACGGCGGCCGCAGGTCGACCAGCTCGGCCAGTGCCTCGCGGTGGGCGCCCGCGGTGCCGTAGGCGATCGAGTCCGCCTTCGCCCGCTTGAGGCGGAGGTGGACCGGGTGCTCCCACGTCATGCCGATCCCGCCGTGCAGTTGGAGGGCCTCCTCGGCGGCCCGGACGGCCACGGGTCCCGCGTACGCCTGGGCGACGGCGACCGAGATGCCGGTGTCCTCGCTGCCGTTGGCGAGCGCGTCGGCGGAATTGCGGGCGGCGGCGCGCAGATTGACGACGTCCAGCCACAGCTGGGCGAGCCGGTGCTTGAGCGCCTGGAATCCGCCGACGGGCCGGTTGAACTGCTTGCGCTCCGCGAGGTAGCGCACCGTTTCGGTCAGGCACCAGTCGGCGACGCCGAGTTGCTCGGAGGCGAGCAGCCCGGCTCCGGCGCGCAGGGCCCGTCGTACGGCGGGCTCGGCTGCACCCAGCCGCCGTCCGGGGGCCCCGGCCAGGGTGACGGTCGCGAGGGGCCGGGTCAGGTCCAGGGACACCTGCGGGGTGATGATCGCGGCGTCCGCGTCCACCGCGTACAGCCCGCCGTCCTCGGCGGGGACCAGCAGTACGTCCGCGGCCGCCGCGTCCGCGACCGCGGTCAACTCTCCGTGCAGGGTGACGCCTTCGACTCGTACGGTGTTCAAGGCGGCGCCCGGGGCGACGTTCAGCGCGACCGCGAGGGCGCCGATCGTCCGGCCGGACGCCAGCCGGGCGAGCAGCCCGGCGGCCTCGTCGCCGGTGCAGGCCAGCAGCGCCTCGGTGGCGACGACGGCGCTGGTCAGATAGGGCACGGGCGCCACCGCCCGCCCCAGCTCCTCCAGGACCACGGCGGCTTCGCGGTGCGTGGCGCCCTGGCCGCCCCGCTCCTCGGGCACCAGCAGGCCCGCGAGGCCCATGCCGTCCCCCAGCGCCTTCCACAGCGCCAGGTCGTGCGGGGTGTCCGACTCCGTGCGGGCGATCACACCCGCCGCGTCGCAGTGGTCGGTGAGCAGGTCCCGGACGGCGGAGCGCACCGCCTCTTCCTCCTCCGAGTACAGCAGGTCGGTCATCGGGCGAGGTCCTTCCAGGCGACGTCCTTGTCGGTGCGCGGCTCGGCGGGCAGGCCCAGGACGCGCTCGGCGACGATGTTCAGCAGGACCTCGCTGGTCCCGCCCTCGATGCTGTTGCCCTTGGCGCGGAGGTAGCGGTAGCCGGCGTCGCGGCCGGTGAAGTCGACCAGCTCCGGACGGCGCATGGTCCAGTCGTCGTACAGGAGGCCCTCCTCACCGAGGAGTTCGACCTCCAGACCGCTGATCTCCTGGTTGAGGCGGGCGAAGCCCAGCTTCATCCCGGAGCCCTCGGGGCCTGGCTGGCCCGCGACGAGCTGCTGGCGCAGCCGCTCGCCGGTGAGCCGGGCGACCTCGGCCTCCACCCAGAGCTTCAGCAGCCGCTGGTGCAGGTCGTGGGTGCGCAGGTCGGGGCGCTCCCGCCAGGTCCTGGCGACCGGGCCGATCATGCCGCCCTCACGGGGGATGCGCATTCCGCCGATGGACACGCGCTCGTTCATCAGCGTGGTCTGGGCGACGCGCCAGCCGTCGCCGGCCTCGCCGAGGCGGCGGGAGTCGGGGATGCGGACGTCGGTGAGGAAGACCTCGTTGAACTCGGCCTCGCCGGTGATCTGCCGCAGCGGCCGGACCTCGACGCCGGGGTCGGTCATGTCGCAGATGAAGTAGGTGATGCCCTGGTGCTTGGGCACGTCCGGGTCGGTACGGGCGATCAGGATCGCCCAGCGGGCGAGGTGGGCGCTGGAGGTCCACACTTTCTGGCCGTTGACCACCCATGTGTCGCCGTCCGCGACGGCGCGGGTGCCGAGCGCCGCGAGGTCGGATCCGGCGCCGGGCTCGCTGAACAGCTGGCACCACACCTCCTCGCCCACCCACAGGGGCCTGAGGTAGCGCCGCTTCTGCTCCTCGGTGCCGTAGCGCAGGATCGTCGGTGCGGCCATGCCGAGGCCGATGCCGATGCGCCGCGGGTCGTTGTCGGGGGCTCCCGCGGCCTCCAGCTCGGCGTCGACGACCGCCTGGAGCGAGCGCGGGGCGCCGAGGCCGCCGAGTCCCTCGGGGTAGTGCACCCAGGCGAGCCCGGCGTCGAAGCGGGCCCTGAGGAAGTCGAGGCGGCCGGTTGTGGCGGGGGGCCTCGCGGCCAGCAGCTCCCTTGTGCGGCTGCGCAGTTCGGCGGCGTCGGTCATGCCGCTCCTCCTTCGTCGAGACCGGGGATCACGGCGACGCGTCCCGTGGTGACACCGTCGGCGACCCGCTGCACCGCGGCGGCGGCGCCGCCGAGCGGCACACGCTCGCTCACGAGGGGCTTGATCACGCCCCGGGCCGCCAGTTCGGTGAGCTGCTCGTGGCAGTGCTGGATCAGCTTGGGGTTCTTGGTGTTGTACAGGCCCCAGTGCAGGCCGAGGACCGAGTAGTTCTTGACGAGGGCGTGGTTGAGCGCGGGGCTGGGGATGGATCCGCTCGCGAAGCCCACCACGACGATGCGGCCCTCGAAGGCGACCACCTTCGCGGACTGCGTGTACGCCTCGCCGCCCACCGGGTCGTAGATCACGTCGGCGCCCCGGCCGCCGGTGGCCTCCTTCACGGCGGCGACGACGTCCTCGCCCCGCCGGTCGATCACGACGTCGCAGCCCAGCTCCCGGGCCACGGCGGCCTTGCCGGCGCCGCCGACGACGCCGATGACCGTGGCGCCCGCGGCCTTGCCGAGCTGCACCGCCGCGCTGCCGACCCCTCCGGCGGCAGCGTGGACGAGCAGCGTCTCACCGGCCTGGAGCCCGGCCCGGCGGTGCAGGCCGAACCAGCCCGTCTGGTAGCCGATGTGCAGGGCGGCGGCCTCGGCGTCGTCGAGGGCGTCGGGTGCGGGCAGCACGGCCGCCGCGTCGGCGACGGCGTACTCGGCGAAACCTCCGTACGGCAGGGCCGGATTGGCGATCACCCGTCGCCCGTCCTCGGTCTCGGCGCAGATCTCCACGCCCGGTGTGAACGGCAGCGGGGGCCTGACCTGGTACAGGCCGCGGCACAGCAGCGCGTCCGGGAAGTTGATGTTGGCGGCTCGCACCCTCAGCAGCACCTGACCGTCGCCGGGCGTCGGCCGCTCCGTCTCCTGCAGCCGCATCACCTCGCTCGGTTCGCCGTTCTCGTGCACGTGCCATGCCTGCATGCGGGCCCTCCACGGACTGCGTCGTCTGACCGGGTCGATCGCATACTAAGCGGTCGCTTGCCGATCAGGGAACAGTCGTGTGCGTCACGCGCGGGCGGGCCGCGCCCGGACGTGCATCCGCTCGCCCTGCGGGCCGAACAGGCTGAGGAACTCCGCAGGTCCCTCCCCCGTCGAGCCGAACCAGTGCGGTACCCGGGTGTCGAACTCGGCCGCCTCTCCCGCCGCCAGCACCACATCGTGCTCCCCCAGCACGAGCCGCAGCCGCCCGGACAGCACATACAGCCACTCGTAGCCCTCGTGCGTCCGCGGGTCCGGTTCGAGCTTCCGCTGCGGTTCGAGGACCTTGAACGCCTGGAGGCCGCCCGGTTGCCGGGTGAGCGGCCAGTACGTACGGCCGTGGCGCACGATCGGCCTGGCGCGCACCCGCGGATCCCCCACCGGCGGGGCGCCGACCAACTCGTCGAGCGCCACCATGTGGGCCCGCGCGATCGGCAGCAACAGCTCCAGGCTCGGCTTGCGCAGCCCCGACTCCAGGCGCGAGAGGGTGCTGACGGAGATGCCGGTGGCCTCGGACAGTCCCGCGAGGGTCACCTCGCGCTCCTTGCGGATCTGCCGCAGCCGCGGGCCCACACCCGCCAGAACCTCGTCGGTACTCATGGATCAATTGCAGTTCCGGCAACCTTGTTTGTCAATCCGGCGGCTGTCGGGCGACGGTCTGCGTGGAGGTGGTCACCATGACCGGGACATACGAAGTGGCCGTCGTCGGAGGCGGTGCGGCCGGGCTGTCCGCGGCCCTGGTCCTCGGACGGGCGCGACGGCGCACACTCGTCGTCGACGCGGGCGAGCCGCGCAACGCGCCCGCCGCGCACCTGCACGGCCATCTGTCGCGCGACGGCATGCCGCCCGCCGGGTTCCTCGCCGCCGGCCGCGAGGAGGTCGCGCGCTACGGCGTGGCGCTCGTCCGGGACCGGGCGGTGGACGCCGTGCGGGACGGGAAGGGGGAGTTCGGTGTGACGCTCGCGGGTGGACGCCGTGTGCTCGCCCGGCGGCTCCTGATCGCCACGGGTCTGCGGGACGAGTTGCCGGCCGTTCCCAAAGTCGCCGAGCGCTTCGGACGCGATGTTCTGCACTGCCCGTACTGCCACGGCTGGGAGGTGCGCGACCGGGCCTTCGGGGTGCTCGCCTCGACGCCGACGAGCGTGCACCAGGCGCTGATGGTGTCCCAGTGGTCCAGGAACGTGACCCTGTTCCTGCACACGGTCGCCGAGGACGAGCTCTCGGACGAGGACCTGCGCAGGCTCGCCGCCGCCGGGGTCGCAGTGGTGCCCGGCGAGGTGACCGGGCTGACGGTCGGCGGGGACCGCCTCACCGGGGTGCGGCTCGCGGACGGCACGGCACACGAGCGTGCCGTGCTGTTCGTCGCGCCCCGCGCCGTCCCGCGCACCGGGCTGCTGCGGCGGCTGGGCGCCGAACTGCGCGAGACACCGTTCGGTGCGTACCCGGTGGTGGACGAGAGGGGTCTGACGACCGTGCCGGGGCTGTGGGCGGCGGGCAACGCCATCGGGTTCGCGGAGCAGGTGGTGAACGCGGCGAGCCGTGGTTACCGGGCGGGCGCCGCGATCAACGGGGAACTGCTGATGACCGATCTCGACGCCGCCTCAAGGGTGTGAGGCGGCCGCCGCCGTTGCACCATGGCTGCATGCTGCTGAGCCGGCTCGCCCGGGTGTCCCGCGAGGTCGCCGCCACGTCGGCGCGGTCCCGGAAGATCGCGCTGCTCGGCGGGTTGTTCCGGGACGCCGACGCGGAGGACGCGCCGATCGTCATCCCTTATCTGGCCGGGCGGCTTCCCCAGGGGCGGCTCGGCGTCGGGTGGAAGATCCTGGGCCAGGGGGTCCCGCCCGCCGCCGAGCCGACGCTCACCGTGCGTGACGTGGACGCCCGGCTGACCCGGATCGGTGCCGTCACCGGCGTCGGCTCGCAGGCCGAACGCAAGCGGCTGGTGGGCGAGTTGCTCGCGGCGGCCACCGACGAGGAGCAGCGGTTCCTGGTCGCGCTGCTCACCGGCGAGGTGCGGCAGGGCGCGCTCGACGCCCTGGCCGTCGAGGGGCTGGCCGAGGCGACGGGGGCGGCCCCGGCCGACGTGCGACGGGCCGTCATGCTCGCCGGGTCGCTGCGGACCGTCGCCCGGGCCGTGCTGGCCAACGGCCCCGGGGCCCTGGACGCCTTCCGGCTCACGGTCGGCCGGCCCGTCCTGCCGATGCTCGCGCACACCGCGTCCTCGGTGGCCGAGGCCGTCGGGAAGCTGGGCGCGTGCGCCGTCGAGGAGAAGCTCGACGGCATCCGCGTCCAGGTCCACCGCGACGGCGACGTCGTACGGATCCACACCCGTACCCTCGACGACATCACCGGCCGGCTGCCCGAACTGGCCTCCGCGGCCCTCCGGCTGGCGGGCGAGCGGTTCATCCTGGACGGCGAGGTCATCGCCCTGGACGAGGACGGTCGGCCGCGCTCCTTCCAGGAGACCTCGGGGCGGGTGGGCTCCCGGCTGGACGTGGCGACGGCCGCCGCGGCCGTTCCCGTCTCCCCGGTCTTCTTCGACGCGCTGTCCGTGGACGGCCGGGACCTGCTGGACCTGCCGTTCACGGACCGCCATGCCGAGCTGGCCCGGCTCGTACCGGAACCGATGCGGGTGCGGCGCACGCTCGTGGAAGGGCCCGGGGACCTGGCCGCCGCGGAGGCGTTCCTCGCCGAGACCCTGCGGCGCGGCCACGAGGGCGTGGTGGTCAAGGCCCTCGACTCCCCGTACAGCGCGGGCCGGCGCGGTGCCTCCTGGCTCAAGGTCAAGCCCGTGCACACGCGCGACCTGGTGGTGCTGGCCGCCGAATGGGGCCACGGCCGCCGCACCGGCAAGCTCTCCAACCTGCACCTCGGCGCGCGCAACCCGGACGGCTCCTTCACGATGCTCGGCAAGACGTTCAAGGGGATGACGGACGCGATGCTCACCTGGCAGACCGGGCGGCTGAAGGAGCTGGCCGTCGAGGACAACGGCTGGGTGGTGACCGTACGGCCCGAACTCGTGGTCGAGATCGCCTACGACGGACTGCAGAGGTCCTCCCGGTACCCGGCCGGCGTCACCCTGCGGTTCGCCCGGGTGGTGCGCTACCGCGAGGACAAGCGCCCGGAGGAGGCCGACACCGTGGAGTCGCTGCTGACCGCGCACCCCGGGGCGGCGCCGTGAGCGCCCGGGGGCGGCGCAGCGCGGGCATCCTGCTGTTCCGGCGCACGGACCACGGCCCGGAGGTCCTGCTCGGCCATATGGGCGGCCCGTTCTTCGCCCGCCGGGACGCCGGCGCGTGGACCGTGCCCAAGGGAGAGTACGAGGACGGCGAGCCGCCCTGGGACGCCGCCCGCCGGGAGTTCCAGGAGGAACTGGGGCTGCCCCCGCCCGAGGGGGAGGCCGTCCCGCTCGGCGAGGTGCGGCAGGCCGGCGGCAAGACCGTCTCGGCCTGGGCGGTCGAGGCCGATCTCGACCCGGCGGCGGTCGAGCCGGGCACCTTCACCATGGAGTGGCCGCCGAGGTCGGGACGCGTCCGGGAGTTCCCCGAGCTGGACCGTGTGGAGTGGGTCGGCCTGGAGCGGGCCCGGGACATGATCGTGAAGGCGCAGGCGGCGTTTCTCGACCGGCTTCTGGAGCACTCGGAAGGCCGGGACCCAGCCCGTCACCCAGGAGGTCCGTCATGGCCATCGCGACCGTGAACCCGGCGACCGGCGAGACGCTCAAGACGTACGACGCCCTGGACGCGGAGGCGATCGAGCGCAGGCTCGCCGCCGCCGAGACCGCGTTCCGCTCCCATCGCACGACCTCGTTCGCCGAGCGGGCGCGGCTCATGCACCGGGCGGCCGGCCTGCTCGACGAGGACCAGCGGGACATCGCCCGGCTGATGACCACAGAGATGGGCAAGCCCGTCAAGCAGGCCCGCGCGGAGGCGGCGAAGTGCGCCAAGGCGATGCGCTGGTACGCCGATCACGCCGAGGAGCTGCTCGCCGACGAGGAGCCCGCCGACTCCGATGTGAAGGACTCGGGCGCCTCCCGGGTGATCGTGCGCTACCGGCCGCTCGGCCCGGTGCTCGCCGTAATGCCGTGGAACTTCCCGCTGTGGCAGGTGGTCCGGTTCGCCGCGCCCGCGCTGATGGCGGGCAACGTGGGACTGCTCAAGCACGCCTCGAACGTCCCGGGCACCGCCCTCTACCTGGAGGACCTCTTCCGCCGGGCGGGCTTCCCCGAGGGCTGTTTCCAGACCCTGCTCATCGGCTCCGGCGCGGTCGGGCAGGTGCTGCGCGATGCGCGGATCAGGGCCGCCACGCTCACCGGCAGCGAACCGGCGGGCCGGGCCGTCGCGTCCGTCGCCGGCGACGAGATCAAGAAGACGGTCCTGGAGTTGGGCGGCAGCGATCCCTTCGTCGTCATGCCGTCCGCGGACCTGGACCGGGCCGCCCGGGTCGCGGTGACGGCCCGCGTGCAGAACAACGGCCAGTCCTGCATCGCCGCCAAGCGGTTCATCGTGCACACGGACGTGTTCGACGCCTTCGCCGAGCGGTTCACGGCCGGCATGACGGCGCTGACGGTGGGCGACCCCATGGACGAGGAGACCGAGATCGGGCCGCTGTCCAGCGAGGAGGGCCGCGCCGGCCTGGAGGAACTCGTCGACGAAGCGGTCGAGAGCGGCGCCACGGTGCTGTGCGGCGGCGAGCGTCCCGACCGGCCCGGCTGGTACTACCCGCCGACCGTCCTCGCGGACGTCACCCCCGAGATGCGCATCCACCGGGAGGAGGCGTTCGGCCCGGTCGCCACGCTGTACCGGGCCGCCGGCCCGGACGAGGCGGTGGAGATCGCGAACGACTCGCCGTTCGGACTGAGTTCGAACGTCTGGACGCGCGACGAGACCGAGGTCGACCGCTTCGTACGGGATCTGGAGACCGGCGGCGTGTACGTCAACGGGATGACGGCGTCCCATCCGGCGTTCCCCTTCGGCGGGGTCAAGCGGTCCGGTTACGGCCGCGAACTGTCGGGGCACGGGATCCGCGAGTTCTGCAACATCACCACCGTGTGGCACGGGGCGTGAGTGTTCCGCGGTTACGATCGCCCTTGTGAACCGCGAAGTGACCCTGCCTCTGATCGTCGACGACCGCGGTACGTTGCAGGTGGCGGCCGCCGACGTCAGCAAGCTGCTGCGCACGCTCGGCGGCCGGTGGCTGCGTCTGGTGGAGGCCGGTGAGGACGGGCTCGACGAGGACACGGTGGCGGCACTCACCATCGAACTGGCGAAGCTCGCCGACCGGATCGACGTGGCCTGCATCGCGCACAGTTCGCGCTCGTAGCCGGGGGCGACCGCAACGCCCCCCGGCGGACTTCGCCGGCCGGAACGCTCAGCCCCGTGCGTCCAGTTCCCACAGGGCGTGCCAGAAGCGGACCTCGAACCCCTGCAGCAGCCGGCCGTAGCGGTGGGCCAGGGTCTCGTCCAGGCGCCCGGTGTCCAGGCCCTCCTGGACCGCCGCGCGCGCCCTCTGCTCCAGTTCCGGGGACGGCTTGGCGAAGAAGTCGAAGAAGCCGCAGGCCCTCTCGTGGTAGCCGTAGTGGTGGCGCAGGGCCTGCGCGATCGTCGCGCAGTAGTGACCCCAGGTCGTGAAGTTGGCGCTCAGGGCCAGCGCGACATCGGCCGGTTCCCCGTTCAGGGCCAGCCAGGCGACGTACGCGGGGTAGGTCTGGCAGTCCACCGGCGACTCATGGGCGGCCGCCCCCTCCTCGTCCGCTCCGCAGGCGGCGGCGTACGCGTCGAGCCGGTCGCGGGCGACGGCCTCGCCCTCCGCGAGCAGGGTGAAGAAGGCCGCGCACGCGGGCCGGTCCCGCGACCGCTCGGCCAGATGCCGGAACGCCCGGCGGTCCGAGGCGATCACCCGGCGCTGCTCCAGGGCGAGGGCCGCGAGTGTGCCGGACCGGGCCGCGCCGCGGGCGATCAGCGGCAGCAGCCGGTTGGCATGCGGATCGGGGGCGAGTTTCGCCGCGGTCGTCTCCAGGAGGTTCCTGGCCGTCCGGGTCATCGGTACTCCCTTTCCTCCCCCCACACTCCCTTTCCTCCCCCACCGCCATCACCGAGCGTACCCATGCTCTCACGTTCCGCCATCGCCGGAGTGGAGTATTCCACCGCGAGATCCCCGGGCCGCCGGGTGATCGTGGGGGAACAGCCCTCAGACGGGTGAACACCCTTCCGCCGGGGGATGACGACTCCCCCGCCAAGGCGAAAGAAGGCGCGCTCCATGGCGACTCTGTGCCGACCCGCGGTTTCCGTGCCGGAACATGTGCTCACGATGGAGGACACGCTCGAACTGGCGCGCTCACGCCACCCGGACCACCCCCAGCTCCCGCTGGCCCTGCGCCTGATCGAGAACACCGGGGTCCTCACCCGGCACATCGTGCAGCCCATCGAGGAGACCCTGAGGCATCCCGGCTTCGAGGACCGCAACAACCTCTACGAGGCCGAGGCCAAGGCCCGCGTCCCCCCGGTCGTCCAGCGGGCACTGGACGACGCCGAGCTTCTCACCACCGACATCGACATGATCATCTATGTGTCGTGCACCGGGTTCATGATGCCCTCGCTGACCGCGTGGCTGATCAACACGATGGGCTTCAAGACCGACACCCGGCAGGTGCCCATCGCCCAGCTGGGCTGCGCCGCGGGCGGCGCGGCCATCAACCGGGCCCACGACTTCTGCTCGGCCTACCCGGACGCCAACGCGCTCATCGTGGCCTGCGAGTTCTGCTCGCTGTGCTACCAGCCCACCGATCTCGGCGTCGGCTCGCTGCTGTCCAACGGCCTGTTCGGCGACGGTGTGGCGGCCGCGGTCGTCCGCGGCAGCGGCGGCACCGGCATCACACTGGAACGCAACGGCTCGTACCTGATCCCCAAGACGGAGGAGTGGATCGCCTACGACGTCCGCGCCACCGGCTTCCACTTCCTCCTGGACAAGCGGGTGCCGACCACCATGGAACCGCTCGCACCCGCCCTCCAGGAACTGGCGCGGCAGCACGGCTGGGACGCGTCCGACCTGGACTTCTACATCGTGCACGCGGGCGGCCCGCGGATCCTGGACGACCTGAGCACGTTCCTGCACGTGCCGTCGGAGGCCTTCCGCTTCAGCCGGGCCACGCTCACCGAGTACGGCAACATCGCGAGCGCCGTCGTCCTGGACGCGCTGCGCCGGTTCTTCGAGGCGGGCGGCGCCGAGCGCAGCGCGCGCGGGCTGCTGGCCGGCTTCGGACCGGGCATCACCGCGGAGATGACGCTGGGCCGCTGGCATGTCTCTGCGAACGGGAAGAAGTGAAGCGAGATGACGAGCGACGAGACGGTCGCCGGGCCGCCGCCACCGGCCCACCGCCGGTGGTGAGCGGCCGATGACGACCGCGGAAGAGGGGGCGCCGACCGAGGGACTGCTCGTGCCGCCGGGCCACGGACGCGTCGTGCGGACACCGGCCCAGCACGTGACGTTCAAGGTGACCGGCGCGCACTCTCGCACGGCGTCCACGTTCGAGGTGGTGGTGCCGCCGGGCTTCGACGTCGGCGCGCATGTGCACACGCGCAGCGAGGAGCTGTTCTACGTGCTCGAGGGCGAGCTGGACGTGCTCGCCTTCGAGCCGCGGGTGCGCACCCCCGACCACTGGCAGAGGTGGGAGTCCCGGTCGGGCGGCCGGGTGGTACGGGCCACGCCGGGCACGGTCATCCTCGTACCGCCCGGCTGTCCGCACGCGTTCGCGAACCCGACTCGGACGCCCGCGAAGATGTTCTTCCAGGCGTCGCCCCCACCGGACCACGAGCGCTACTTCGAGGAGCTGCTGAAGATCCTCGCCGACGGGGGCCCGCCCGACCACAGGGCGATCGAGGAGCTGCGCAGACGGTACGACATCGAGCAGCTGACGCCCCTGAAGCACCGCTGAGCCCCCACGGCGCTACCTGATGGGCATCCCGGACAGCGTCCGCGCGATCACCAGCCGCTGGATCTCGCTCGTCCCCTCGAAGATCGTGTAGATGGCCGCGTCGCGGTGCATCCGCTCCACCGGGTACTCCCGCGTGTATCCGTTGCCCCCGAGGATCTGTATCGCCTGGGCCGTGACCTTCTTGGCCGTCTCGCTGGCGAACAGCTTCGACATGGAGCCCTCGGCCGCCGTGAACGGCTTGCCGTTGACCGCCATCCACGAGGCGCGCCATACCAGCAGCCGGGCCGCGTCGATCTGCGTCCGCATGTCCGCGAGCTGGAAGGCGACGCCCTGGTTGTCGATGACCGGCCGCCCGAACTGCTCGCGGGTCTTCGCGTAGTCCAGCGCCACCTCGTACGCCGCCCGGGCCGTGCCCACGGCCATCGCGCCCACGGCGGGACGGGACGCCTCGAACGTGGCCATGGCCGCGTTCTTCACACTCTCCCGCTCTCGGCCTCGCTCGAGCGGGGGGACCCCCATGCCAACCGCCTTGGCCTTCTCCCGGGCCCGGGCCAGGCGCTCGTCCAGCTTCTCCTTGCCGCCGAGCAGACAGGAGCCGGGGACCCGGACGTTGTCGAGGATGACCTCGGCGGTGTGCGAGGCGCGGATGCCGTGCTTCTTGAACTTCTGCCCCTGGGCGAGGCCCGGCGTGCCGGGCGGGACGATGAAGGAGGCGTGGCCCTTGGAGCCCAGGTCGGGATCGACCACCGCGACGACGACGTGGACGCCCGCGATGCCGCCGTTGGTCGCCCAGGTCTTGGTGCCGTTGATCACCCACTCGTCCTTGGCCTCGTCGTACACGGCGCGTGTGCGCATGGAGGCGACGTCGGAGCCCGCGTCGGGCTCGGAGGAGCAGAAGGCGGCCACCTTCACCTCGTTGGTGTCGCCGTACATCTGCGGGATCCAGGTACCGATCTGCTCCTCGGTGCCGTTGGCGAGGACGCCCACGGCGGCGAGGCCGGTGCCCACGATCGACAGGGCGATGCCGGCGTCGCCCCAGAACAGCTCCTCCATGGCCATCGGGATGCCCAGGCCGGTGGGGTCGAAGTACTGCTGCGCGTAGAAGTCGAGGGAATAGATACCGACCTTGGCGGCCTCCTGGATGACCGGCCAGGGAGTCTCCTCACGCTCGTCCCATTCGGCGGCCGCGGGGCGGATCACATCGGCGGCGAACCCGTGCAGCCAGTCGCGGACCTCCTTCTGTTCGTCGTTGAGCTCCATGGTGAACTCGGCCATGTTCCCTCCAGCACTGCGCTAATCTGTTACTTGCGGTAACCGCAGTATGTTACTCGTGAGTAGGGAAGTCAACTCCCGAACCGGGGCGAACCGCCTCCGTGAGAGGTCGGCCTCTCGTTCGATACAGACCTGTGTTTCAGTGTTAGTTTGCGCAGGCACGACAGAGCACGGGTGGGGAGAGACCATGGACACCACGCAGCGGGCCGATCAGCAGCGGTCCGCCGACCGCCGACGGCGCGAGCTGCTGGAGGCCGCCGACAGAGTGGTGCTGCGCGACGGCCCCGGGGCCTCGATGAACGCCATCGCGGCCGAGGCCGGCATCACCAAACCGATCCTCTACCGCCACTTCGGCGACAAGGGCGGGCTGTACGCCGCGCTCGCCACGCGCCACACGGACGCACTGCTCGACTCGCTGCGGGCGGCACTGGACGCCCCCGCGGACCGGCGGGAGCGCGTCGAGTCCACGCTGGAGACCTACCTCGCCGCGATCGAGGCACGGCCGCAGGTCTACCGCTTCCTCATGCATCCGGCGGAGGGCGGCTCGCAGAGCGACCAGGGCTTCGACACGGGCCGGCACTCCATTCCGCTGCTGCGGCGCATGGGCGAGGAACTCGCCCAGGTCATCGAGGAGCGGCTGGACCTCGGACCGGACACCCACCAACTCGCCCGGGTGTGGGGCCACGGCATCGTCGGCATGATGCATGCCGCCGGGGACTGGTGGCTGGGCGAACGACCCTGCTCTCGCGCCGAGTTGGTACGCAGCCTGGCCGATCTGCTGTGGGGGCGGCTGGCCGCGGCCGGGGACCGGGTCGGCGGGCCGGGGTTCTGAGGGGCGGCTACCGGCTCCAGGGCGCCCGGGACGCCTGCCGCATCACCCTGCGCCGGCGCAGGCCGCTGAGCCGGTCCACGTACAGGCCGCCCTCCAGGTGGTCGCACTCGTGCTGCAGGCACCGCGCGAACCAGCCGGTGCCCTCCACCCGGACCGGCTCCCCGTCCGCGGTGGAGCCCTCGACGACCGCGCGGTCGTACCGCTCGGTGCCGGCCTCAAGGCCCGGCAGCGACAGACAACCCTCCGGGCCCCGCAGCACCAGCCCGTCCGCCGCCACCAGGCGCGGATTGACCACGTGCCCCCGGTGGCGCACGTCCTCGTCGTCCGGGCAGTCGTACACGAACACCCGCACGGCCTCCCCGACCTGGTTGGCGGCAAGGCCCACGCCCCGCGCCGCGTACATCGTGGCGTACATGTCCTCGACGAGCCGGGCCAGTTCGGGGCCGAAGCCGGTGACCTCCGCGCACGGCGTGCGCAGCACGCGGTCGCCGAGCAGGGTGATGGGCCTCACGCGCCCTCGGGCGCCCGGGATCGAGCGGTGTCGCATGGCGGCAAGGGTACGGTCCTCAATGCCGCCCGGGCGCCGGGGCGGTGCCATGATTCGGGGGCGTGCACGGATCTCGATAGGCTGAGGGCCACACGTTGCCGGAGACAGGGCGCGGCGCCGTACGCAAGGAGGATCGAGAACTGATGGCAGGCAACTCGGACCCGCTGACGCCGCGGGCCAAGCTGGCCGTGACCGCGGGCAAGGCGGTGGCTGCGGCATCACGCGCCGCCGGGCGCGGCAGTGGTTCGGTGATCGGCGGCCGAGTGGCGCTCAAACTCGACCCCGACCTCCTCGCCCGGCTCGCCCAGAACCTGGACGTCATCCTGGTCTCGGCGACCAACGGCAAGACCACGACCACCCGGCTGATCGCCGAGGCGCTGCGCGCCGCGGGCCCGGTCGTCTCCAACGCGCTGGGCGCCAACATGCCCGCCGGCATCACCTCGGCGCTGGCCGGCGGCTCGGACGCCAAGTTCGGCGTCATCGAGGTCGACGAGAAGTACCTCGCGGGAGTGGCCCGGGACACCGACCCGAAGTGCATCGCCCTGCTCAACCTCTCCCGTGACCAGCTCGACCGCGCGGCCGAGACCCGTATGCTCGCCGAGAACTGGCGCGAGGGCCTCGCCGGTTCCAAGGCCGTCATCGTCGCCAACGCGGACGACCCGCTCGTCGTGTGGGCCGCCGCCTCCTCCCCCAACGTGGTCTGGGTCGCCGCCGGCCAGATGTGGAAGGACGACGCCTGGTCCTGCCCGTCCTGCGGCGGTGTGATGCAGCGCCCCAGCAACGACTGGTACTGCGGCGAGTGCGGCTTCCGCCGTCCCGTCCCCAGCTGGGCGCTGTCCGGCGACCACGTCCTGGACCCGCACGGCTCGGCCTGGCCGATCCACCTCCAGCTGCCGGGCCGCGCCAACAAGGCCAATGCCGCCACGTCGGCAGCCGTCGCCGCCGTCTTCGGCGTGCCCCCGCAGGTCGCACTGGAGCGCATGCACCAGGTGCAGGCGGTGGCCGGGCGCTACGACGTCGTCCAGTTCCAGGGCCGCGACCTGCGCCTGCTGCTCGCGAAGAACCCGGCCGGCTGGCTGGAGACGTTCTCCCTGATCGACCCGCCGCCGGCCCCGGTGATCCTCTCGGTGAACGCGCGCGGCGCGGACGGCACCGACACCTCCTGGCTGTGGGACGTCGACTACACCCGGCTGACCGGTCACCCGATCTTCGTCATCGGCGACCGGAAACTGGACCTCGCCGTGCGCCTGGAGGTCGCCAACCAGACCTTCCAGGTCTGCGAGAGCCTCGACCAGGCCGTGCAGCTCGCCCCGCAGGGCCGGATCGAGGTCATCGCGAACTACACCGCGTTCCAGGACCTGCGCCGCCGCGTCGGCAACTGACCGCTAAGGACGATCATCGATGAGTGACAACAGCCTGCGTCTGGTGTGGATCTACCCGGACCTGCTGAGCACGTACGGCGACCAGGGCAACGCGCTCGTCGTGGAGCGCCGGGCCCGGCAGCGCGGCCTCGACGTGACCCGCCTCGACGTGCGCAGCGACCAGCCGATCCCGACCTCCGGCGACATCTATCTGATCGGCGGCGGTGAGGACCGCCCGCAACGGCTCGCGGCCGAGCGGCTGCGCCGCGACGGGCACCTGTACCGGGCCGTGGAGAACGGCGCGATCGTCTTCTCCGTCTGCGCCGGCTACCAGATCCTCGGCCACGAGTTCATCAACGACCTGGGGCAGCGGGAACCGGGCCTCGGCCTGCTCGACGTGGTCTCGGTGCGCGGCGAGGGCGAGCGGTGCGTCGGCGACGTCCTGGCGGACATCGACTCCCGCCTGGGCCTGCCCCAGCTGACCGGCTTCGAGAACCACCAGGGCGTCACGCACCTCGGCCCGACCGCGCGCCCGTTCGCACAGGTGCGGCTCGGCCGGGGCAACGGCACGGGCGACGGCACGGAGGGGGCATACAACGACACGGTCTTCGGCACGTACATGCACGGTCCCGTGCTCGCGCGCAATCCGCAGATCGCCGATCTGCTGCTGAAGCTGGCACTCGACGTCAACGCGCTGCCGCCGGTCGACGACCGCTGGTACGAGGCGCTGCGCACCGAGCGCATCGCGGCCGCGCAGCAGCCCGCCTGAGCGCTCCGCAGGAAGCCCGGTGCATCACTGCGGGCGCGCCGTGGCCGGTCGCGCAGTCCCCGCGCCCCTTCGGGCGCTGCCGAACCGCAGTTCCGCCCCGCGGCAACCAGCCCGTCTGACGGCGTGTCCGCACAGCTGAGCGGGGGCGTCCAGCAGGCGGACGCACGGTGCGGACCGGCCCCCCGTCGCCGGTAGGGTGGCGGGGATCGAGCCGGACAACGTGGTCCGGTCCCCGGCCCACGTTGAGAAGGTATTACGGGCTATGCGCATTGGTGTCCTCACGTCCGGCGGCGACTGCCCCGGCCTGAACGCCGTCATCCGGTCCGTCGTGCACCGTGCCGTCGCCGACCACGGCGACGAGGTCATCGGCTTCCGGGACGGCTGGAAGGGCCTTCTGGAGTGCGACTACCTCAAGCTCGACCTTGACGCGGTGAGCGGCATCCTGGCTCGCGGCGGCACCATCCTCGGCTCCTCCCGGGTCCGTCCCGAGCACCTGAGGGACGGTGTGGAGCGTGCCAGGGGCCACGTCGCGGAACTGGGGCTCGACGCCATCATCCCGATCGGCGGTGAGGGCACGCTCAAGGCGGCCCGGCTGCTGTCCGCGGGCGGCCTGCCGATCGTCGGCGTGCCCAAGACCATCGACAACGACATCGCCGTCACCGATGTCACCTTCGGCTTCGACACGGCCGTGGGCGTGGCCACCGAGGCGCTGGACCGGCTCAAGACCACCGCCGAGTCCCATCAGCGGGTGCTGATCGTGGAGGTCATGGGCCGCCACACCGGCTGGATCGCACTGCACTCCGGCATGGCGGCCGGCGCCCACGCCATCGTGGTGCCGGAGCGCCCCTTCGACATCGAGGAGTTGGCGGCCCGGGTCGGCGAGCGGTTCTCCGCCGGCAAGCGGTTCGCGATCGTCGTGGCCGCCGAGGGCGCCAAGCCCAGGCCGGGCACCATGGACTTCGACGAGGGCGGCAAGGACGTCTACGGCCACGAGCGCTTCGCCGGCATCGCCCGCCAGCTCTCCCTGGAGCTGGAGCAGCGCCTCGGCAAGGAGGCACGTCCGGTGATCCTCGGGCACGTCCAGCGCGGCGGCACACCGACGGCGTACGACCGCGTGCTCGCCACCCGCTTCGGCTGGCACGCCGTGGAGGCGGTGCACCGCGGCGAGTTCGGCCGGATGACGGCGCTGCGCGGCACGGACATCGTGATGGTGTCGCTGGCGGAGGCGGTGGAGACGCTGAAGACGGTGCCGGACGAGCGGTACGCCGAGGCGGAGTGCGTCCTGTAGCGCGCTCCGCGTCCCGTCGAACACCGTTCGCGCCCCCGGCGCGCCGACGAGAAGTTCCGCCCCCGGTCGCAGCCGCGGCCGGGGGCGGTTCTAGTCTGGTGCGGACAGACAACGCACAACCCCCACGAAACTGGAGCCGGCGGATGGACCACAGCGGGCACGGCATGACGATGGATCTTCCGCCGTTCACCCTGAGCCGCGGTCTGGAGTGGTCCGCCGACCCGTTCTTCCTCGTCGCCTGCCTGCTCGGGCTCGGGCTGTACGGGTGGGGTGTCGTCCGGCTCGTGCGGCGCGGGGACGCATGGCCCGTCGGCCGGACGGTGGCGTTCGTCACCGGCGTGCTGACGGTGCTGCTGGTCATGTGCACCGGGCTGAACGACTACGGCATGGTCATGTTCAGCGTGCACATGGTGCAGCACATGGTGATCAGCATGCTGTCGCCGATCCTGATCCTCCTCGGCGCCCCGGTCACCCTCGCGCTGCGCGCGATGCGGCCCGCGGCCCGCGGCCACAGGGGGCCGCGCGAACTGCTGCTGATGCTGCTGCACAGCCGCTACATGCGAGTGATCACCCACCCGGTGTTCACGATCCCCATGTTCATCGCGAGCCTGTACGGGCTGTACTTCACCCCGCTCTTCGACTTCCTGATGCAGTCGAAGACCGGGCACATCGCGATGATGGTGCACTTCCTCGTCACCGGACTGTCGTTCTTCTGGCCGATCATGGGCGTGGACCCGGGGCCGCACCGCCCCAGCCATCTGATGCGGATGCTGGAGCTGTTCGCGGGCATGCCCTTCCACGCGTTCTTCGGCATAGCGCTGATGATGGCCACCGCGCCCATGATCGGCACGTACATGAACCCGTCGGCCTCGCTCGGCATCGACGCCCTGTCGGACCAGACCGCGGCGGGCGGCATCGCCTGGGCGTTCAGCGAGGTCCCCTCCGTGCTGGTGCTGATCGCGCTGCTCTTCCAGTGGTACGGCTCGGAGCAGCGGCAGGCCAAGCGCAACGACCGGGCCGCGGAGCGCAACGGCGACAAGGAACTCCAGGCGTACAACGCTTATCTGGCCTCGCTCAACGCACGAAGCCGCTGAGTCCTTCCGCACCGCTGAATTCTCCTTCAATTCGGGCCGCCTGAAATGCAGCTCCATTCGGTAACCTGATGCCCTTCGCCCTGCCTCCGCTCGGCAGGGCGAAGGGAACCGCCGGGGGAAGCGGTGATGTCGTTTTGATCATTCCTGCACTGGGCCGGGAAATCGGCGGCCCGGAGGGCCGGATTCCTTCTGGTCGCCGCGCTCGTCCTCAGCGGCTGCGGCAAAGACGCACAGATGTTCGCCGTGAAGGACGTCGCCGCCGAAGTTCCGTCGCTCGCTCGTTCTTCGACGAGCTCGCCGCCCTCGGCCGTGACACCACGGTCCGGGTGCCGCAGGCGCCCGTGGCCTGCAGGCGGGTGACACACCCGGCCTGCACGGAGGTTCGCGCAGGCCGACGGTCTGTGACGTCAAACGGCTGAAGCAATTCGATGCACAGGGGCAACCCGCCGTGAAGTGTTCCTGTGGAAATCCGCTGTGCCCCTTCAAGGGTGACACCACCCGTATTTGCGTCACGTTCGGGGACGGCAACAGGAAATGGGCCGGGTACCGGCGTGCCGGCCACAGGGCGGGACGCCGGCACCGTACGGAGACGCCGTCGGCCTTGCCCGCCCCCTGAAGGCCGGGGAGTGCGTCGTCGCCGACTGGCCCGGGGCCTCCTTCCGGGGAACGCCGCGGCTGACCGTGGATCCGACGTGTGCCGAGAAGGCCCCGGACGGGCAGGTCATGACGGTCGTCGGCAGCGCGTCCGCCGACGAGGCCCGCCGGCAGGGGCCCGCTGGGTGCGCGGCGCACACGGGGGCTGCGGGCGAAGCTCGCGGACGTCCGCGCCTACGCGGTGGTCCCGTCCCGGGCTGGCTTCCCGGCGGCCGGGCGGCGCACCGCGTGCCTGGTGCTGGGCGCGCACGGCCCGGTGTACGGGCCGCTCGGGGAGTACCGCAGGCCCGGGATGCGGTTCACCGACGCCGCCGCCCTGCAGAAGGGGGACTGCCTCGGCGCACCGTCGCCGCGGGTCGCCCGGCTGGTGTCGTACGCCGGGACGCACGATCAGCGGGTGCCCGGCCTCACCCGGCTGGCCCCCGGGACCACCCTCAGCGCGGCCAAGGGCCTGTCGGACGCGGCGTGCGCGCGGGACGTGCCGCCGAAGGACCACGGCTACGCCCCGAGCCGTTACGAGGCCGCCTCCCGGACGGGCAGGAGCGCCCGGATGTCCGGAACTCATCTGGTCGTCTGCACCGTGCGCAAGCAGAACGGGGCACCATGGGGAGGGACGGACCATGAGGAGGGTGTCGCGATGCCCGGTTCCACGAAGACGATGGGGGTGATCACCGTGGCCGGCCTCGTCGTCGTGACGGCCTACACGGTGGCGCTCGGCAGCAACGGCTGGCTGTGGTTCGGCTGGGTCGTCCTCGGCCTGGTCACTCTCGGCATGGTGGCCTCGCGCAGCACATGACGCTCACTCCCGGGGCAGCCGTCCCGCCGAGTGCACCCCGGGCTGGTACTTCGGCAGCCGGGCGGTGATCTTCATGCCCGCTCCCACCGCGGTCTCGATGACGAGCCCGTGGTCGTCGCCGTAGACCTGGCGCAGCCGGTCGTCCACGTTGGACAGCCCGATGCCGCCCGACGGGCTGGTCTCCCCGGCGAGGATGCGGCGCAGTTGCTCGGGGTCCATGCCCGCGCCGTCGTCCTCGATGACGACCTTGGCTTCGGCGCCCGCGTCCCGCGCGATGATGCTGATGTGCCGTTTGTCGGTGGTGCCCTCCAGCCCGTGCTTGACGGCGTTCTCGACGAGGGGCTGCAGGCACAGGTACGGCAGGGCCACGGGCAGTACCTCGGGCGCGATCTGCAGGGTGACCGAGAGCCGGTCGCCGAAGCGGGCCCGCACGAGGGCCAGGTACTGGTCGATGGCGTGGAGTTCGTCGGCGAGCGTGGTGAAGTCGCCGTGCCGGCGGAACGAGTACCGGGTGAAGTCCGCGAACTCCAGGAGGAGTTCCCGGGCCCGTTCCGGATCGGTGCGCACGAACGAGGCGATCACGGCGAGCGAGTTGAAGATGAAGTGGGGGGAGATCTGGGCGCGCAGTGCCTTGATCTCGGCCTCGATGAGCCGGGTGCGGGACTGGTCGAGGTCCACCAGTTCCAGCTGTACGGAGACCCAGCGGGCGACCTCGCCGGCGGCCCGGACGAGGATGGCGGACTCTCGGGGCGCGCAGGCCACGAGCGCTCCGTGCACCCGGTCGTCGACGGTGAGCGGGGCGACGACGGCCCAGCGCAGTGGGCAGTCGGGGACGTCGCACCGGAGGCGGAACGCCTCGCCGCGGCCGCTCTCCAGCGGCCCGCAGAGCCGTTCCAGCACCTCGTCGCGGTGGTGCTCGCCCACTCCGTCCCAGGCCAGCACGGCGTGCCGGTCGGTGAGGCAGAGCGCGTCGGTGCCGAGCAGGGTCCGCAGCCGGCGCGCAGACTTGCGGGCCGTCTCCTCGGTGAGCCCGGCCCGCAGCGGCGGCGCGGCCAGGGACGCGGTGTGCAGGGTCTGGAAGGTGGCGTGCTCGACGGGGGTGCCGAGCCCGCCGAGGTTCTCGGGGCGCGCGGTGCGCCGCCCGAGCCAGAACCCGACGGCCAGCAACGGCAGTACGGCCACGCACAGGCCCGCGATGAAGCCGCTCACGCCTTCACCTCCGCCCGCAGTTCCTCCGGCAGATGGAAGCGCGCCAGGATCGCCGCCGTGCCGGCCGGCACCCGCCCCGGTGTGGCGAGGGACACCAGCAGCATGGTCAGGAATCCGAGCGGCACCGACCAGAGGGCGGGCCAGGCGAGCAGGGCGTGCAGGAAGCCGGTGCCCGGACAGCCCGCCATGGTCGCCGTCACCGCGGCGAACGCCGACCCGCCTCCCAGCAGCATCCCGGCCGCCGCGCCGGGCGGGGTCAGCCGCCGCCACCAGATGCCCAGCACGAGCAGTGGGCAGAACGACGAGGCGGACACCGCGAACGCGAGCCCCACCGCGTCAGCCACCGGCAGCCCGCCCACCAGCACGCTGGCCGCGAGGGGCACCACCATCGCCAGCCCGGTGCCGAGCCGGAAGTGCCGCACGCCCCGCGACGGCAGCACGTCCTGGGTGAGCACCCCCGCCACCGCCATGGTCAGCCCGGACGCGGTGGACAGGAACGCGGCGAAGGCCCCGCCCGCGACCAGCGCCCCGAGCAGATCCGCGCCGAGCCCGCCGATCACGCGCTCGGGCAGCAGCAGGACGGCTGCGTCGGCGTCGCCCGCCAGGGTGAGTTCGGGGGCGTACAGCCGGCCCAGCGCCCCGTAGACGGGAGGCAGCAGGTAGAAGGCTCCGATCAGGCCGAGTACCGCGACGGTGGTGCGGCGCGCGGCGACGCCGTGCGGGCTGGTGTAGAAGCGGACGACGACGTGCGGCAGGCCCATCGTGCCCAGGAAGGTGGCCAGGATCAGTCCGTACGTGGCGTACAGCGGGCGTTCCTCCCGGCCGGACTCCATCGAGGACGACATGCCGGCGGCGCTGCCGCGCACGACGGCGGGGACGGGGTCGCCCCCGGCGAAGGTCAGCAGGGTGTCGCGTTCGACGCGATGGACCCCGGTGGTCAGGGCCACGCGCTGCCCCGTGTAGTCCCGGCCGTCGATCGTGCCCGTCGCCGTGACGTCGAGCGGACCGTCGAGTCTGAGGTCGAGGCCGTCGTCGATCCGCACGACGCGGTGGTCGCGGAAGGTCGCCGGTTCGGCGAACGCGCCGCGCGGCGATCCGTCGCCCTGCCAGGCCAGCAGCAGGAAGAGGGCCGGGACCAGCAGGGCGGTGAGTTTGAGCCAGTACTGGAACGCCTGGACGAAGGTGATGCTGCGCATGCCGCCCGCGGCGACGGTCGCGACCACGACGACGGCGACGATGATCCCGCCGAGCGAGTCGGGGGCACCGGTCAGCACGGCCAGGGTGAGCCCGGCGCCCTGCAACTGGGGCAGCAGGTACAGCCAGCCGATCCCGACGACGAAGGCCCCGGCGAGCCGTCGCACCTGCTGCGAGGCGAGCCGGGCCTCGGCGAAGTCGGGCAGGGTGTACGCGCCGGAACGGCGCAGCGGGGCGGCGACGAACAGGAGCAGCAGGAGATAGCCGGCGGTGTAGCCGACCGGGTACCACAGCATGTCGGGGCCCTGGACGAGGACCAGGCCGGCGATGCCGAGGAACGAGGCGGCGGAGAGGTACTCGCCGCTGATCGCGGCCGCGTTGAGGCGGGGGCCGACGGTGCGGGAGGCGACGTAGAAGTCGGAGGTGGTGCGGGAGATGCGCAGCCCGAAGGCGCCGACGAGGACGGTCGCCAGGACGACGAGGGCGACCGCGGGGACGGAGTAGTTCTGGTTCACGGGCGGTCCTCAGCGGTCCTCAGCGGTCTTCGACGAGACGGACGAAGTCCTTCTCGTTGCGTTCGGCACGGCGCACGTACCATGCGGCCAGCAGCACCAGCGGCGGATAGAGGCAGAAGCCGAGGACGACCCACTCCAGGCCGTGGTTCCGGATGGTGAGGAACACCAGGGGCAGCGGCCCGACCAGGAGCACGAGGACCGTGAACACCAGCAGGGCCGCACGGAGCTGGCTGCGCATGAGCGAGCGCACATAGGTGTGCCCGAGCGTGGTCTGTTCGTCGATCTCGGTCTGCGGGCGGTAGTAGCCGAAGGCTCGGCGGGTGTGCCGGGGCGGTCCGGTGACGACGACACGGCGTTCCGTGGGTTCCTGTGCCATGCCTGCCTCACTGTCCCGTCGTCCGGCGCATCAGCAGGTCCCGCAGTTCGCGGGCGTGCCGGCGGCTGACCTGGAGTTCGACGGAGTCGATGAGGACACTCACCGTGCCCGCGTCCAGGCGCAGCTCGTCGATGTGGTGCAAGGCGACGAGGTGGCGGCGGTGGATGCGGACGAACCCGCGCGAGCGCCAGCGCTCCTCCAGGGTGGACAGCGGGATCCGTACGAGGTGGCTGCCGTGGGCGGTGTGCAGGCGGGCGTAGTCGCCCTGCGCCTCGACGTGGGTGATCTCCTCGACGGGGACGAAGCGCATCACGCCGCCGAGTTCCACGGATATGTGGTCGGGATCGGGCTCGTGCACGGGGATCGGCGTTGTGGTCTCCCGCAGCAGGGCGACGCGGCGCACCGCCTCCGCGAGCCGCTCGTGGCGCACGGGCTTGAGGACGTAGTCGACCGCCTTGAGGTCGAAGGCCTGCACGGCGAACCCCTCGTGGGCGGTGACGAAGACGACGAGCGGCGGCCGGGAGAAGCCGGTCAGCAGCCGGGCCATCTCCAGCCCGTCGAGCCCGGGCATGTGGATGTCGAGGAAGACGACGTCGATGGCGTCGGGGCCGTCGGGGCCGGACTCCAGCGCACGGTTGATACGGCGCAGGGCCTCGGTCGCGTCGCTCGCGCCCTCCACGCTGCTGATCCGCGGGTCGGCGTTCAGCAGATAGAGGAGTTCCCCGAGCGAGGGGCGTTCGTCATCGACGGCGAGGGCGCGCAGCATGAAGGTGGAGTGTAGGAGGATTCCGCACTCCTGGACATGTCCGGAGCCGAGACGTTATCGCTGGATACAGTGCCCGCATGAACAGCAGGCCAGCCATGTTCGACGAGCTCGACCGGAAGATCATCACCGCGCTCACGGCCAATGCCCGCAGCAGTTTCGCGGAGATCGGCGCGACGATCGGCCTGTCCGCGACCGCGGTCAAGCGGCGCGTGGACCGGCTGCGCGAGACGGGTGTGATCACCGGGTTCACGGCCACGGTGAAGCCGTCGGCGCTGGGATGGCGCACGGAGGCGTACGTCGAGGTGTACTGCGAGGGCGCGGCGCCGCCCCGGCGGCTGGCGGAGGTCGTGCGCAACCATCCGGAGATCACCGCGGCCATGACGGTGACCGGCGGTGCGGATGCGCTGCTGCATGTGCGGGCGACGGATGTGGAGCACTTCGAGGAGGTGCTGGAGCGCATCCGCACCGAGCCGTTCATCCGGAAGACGATCAGCTACATGGTGCTGTCCCATCTCCTCCCGGACAGCCCGGAGGCGGGCGCCAGCCAGCCCGCGCCGGCGGACACGCCGGGGCGCGCATCAGACGTGCGCTGACCTGGTCCACGACGCAGCAATCCTGCGTACATGCGCAACTTTTGTTGCTTGTCGCCCCTCCGGGTCCCTTCCTACCGTGGTGGCACCCCCTTTTCGACCCCGCAGGAAGCGGAGGAGTCTTTCTGTGCCCGAAAGCCGTGTACCGCGCCCCCGGCGCTTTCTCGTCTGCGAACCCAGACACTTCGCCGTGCAGTACGCGATCAATCCCTGGATGCACCCCGACACACAGGTCGACGTCGATCTCGCCCGCGCACAGTGGCAGGCGCTGATCGGCGCGTACCGTGCCCACGGCCACACGGTGGAGAGCGTGGAGCCGGTGGCCGGACTCCCGGACATGGTCTTCGCGGCGAACTCCGCGCTCGTCCTGGAGGGCCGGGTCTTCGGCGCGCAGTTCCACGCACCGCAGCGCCGCCCCGAGTCCACCGCCTACGACACCTGGTTCAAGGCGGCGGGCTTCCACGTCCACCGGCCCGAATCGGTGTGCGAGGGCGAGGGCGACCTGGTCCCGGCGGGACGGTACGTCCTGGCCGGCACCGGATTCCGTACGACGCGGGAGGCGCACCGCGAGGTGCAGGAGTTCTTCGGCGTCCCGGTGATCAGCCTCCATCTGGTGGACCCGTACTTCTACCACCTCGACACCGCGCTGTTCGTCCTCGACGACGACACCGTCGCGTACTACCCGGAGGCGTTCTCGCCGGGCAGCCGCGAGGTGCTGGCCCGGCTGTACCCGAACGCCGTGCTCGCCACCCGTGAGGACGCCCTGGCCTTCGGCCTCAACTCCGTATCGGACGGCCGGCACGTCTTCATCGCGCCGGGGGCCACCGCCCTCGCCGACCAGCTCGTACGCCGCGGATACGTTCCCGTCCCCGTCGACCTCTCCGAGTTCCACAAGGCCGGCGGAGGCATCAAGTGCTGCACCCAGGAGATCCGTTCATGACCGCTCCCGTCCGTACGCGTTCGTCCGACGAGATGATCCGCGCCGAGGAACCGGTCCTCGCGCACAACTACCACCCTCTGCCCGTGGTCGTCGCCCGCGCCGAGGGCGCGTGGGTGGAGGACGTCGAGGGCCGTCGCTACCTCGACATGCTCGCCGGGTACTCGGCCCTCAACTTCGGGCACCGCAACCCGGTGCTGATCGAGGCGGCCCACCGTCAGCTGGACCGGCTGACCCTCACCTCCCGCGCCTTCCACAACGACCGGCTGGCGGAGTTCGCGGAGGCGCTGGCCGCGCTGACGGGCCTGGACATGGTGCTGCCCATGAACACGGGTGCGGAGGCGGTGGAGAGCGCCGTCAAGGTGGCCCGGAAATGGGCCTACGAGGTCAAGGGCGTTCCGGCCAACCGGGCGACGATCGTGGTGGCGGCGGGCAACTTCCACGGCCGTACCACGACGATCGTCAGCTTCTCCACCGACGAGACGGCGCGCTCGGGGTTCGGGCCGTTCACGCCGGGCTTCCGCGTCGTGCCGTACAACGACCTGGCCGCGCTGGAGGCGGCCGTCGACGAGACGACCGCCGCGGTGCTGATCGAGCCCATCCAGGGCGAGGCTGGCGTGATCATCCCCGACGAGGGCTATCTCACCGGGGTCCGCGACCTCACCCGCCGCGCCGGATGCCTGTTCGTCGCCGACGAGATCCAGTCGGGTCTCGGCCGCACGGGCCGGACGCTGGCGGTGGAGCACGAGGAGGTCGTGCCGGACGTCCTGCTGCTCGGCAAGGCGCTCGGGGGCGGCATCGTGCCGGTGTCCGCGGTGGTCGCCCGCCGCGATGTCCTCGGTGTTCTGCACCCGGGCGAGCACGGGTCGACGTTCGGCGGCAACCCTCTCGCCGCGGCCGTCGGCACCGCGGTCGTCCGTCTCCTGGAGACGGGCGCGTTCCAGCGCAGGGCGGCCGAGGCGGGTGTGCTGCTGGAGGACGGACTCGCCGCGCTGGTCGGCAGGGGTGTCGTGGGCTTCCGCTCGCGGGGGCTGTGGGCGGGCGTCGACATCGACCCCGCGATCGGCACGGGCCGCGAGATCAGCGAGCGCCTGATGCGGGAGGGGGTCCTGGTCAAGGACACCCACGGCTCGACGATCCGCCTGGCCCCGCCGCTGACGATCACGGACGAGGAGTTGCGGTCGGCGCTGGCGGCGCTGGAGAAGGTGCTGGCGGCGTGAACGACGCCCGGGGGCGCGCCCGACGGCCGCCCCCGGGCGCCCGCCACGCCCCGGTGAGGAGATCTGGCCGGGCTGCGATCGGGACCTGGCGGTAGTTGGATGCGTCCGTGGCGTACGCCCCTCTGCTGCCCGCGTCGAAGCGGACCTCCGCGTCGACCGCGTCGCGCAGTGCCGCCTCCAGCCCGGCCACGTCGACCGCGGCTCCCGGCCGGCCGGCGGGTCCGGGCGTGCCGTTGCGCGCTGTGAGGGCCATGGATCGTGACCGCTTTCCTGCACGGTTCGGCTATGACGGGGTTCGGGATCCGTACCGTTCACACGGCACGGGCGGTACGGCCGCACCGCGGCTCAGCCGATCTTGCGCCCCTGCAGGGGTGCCGTCGCGGCACCGGCGCCCTCCCGCACTCCGTGCAGGAACTCCTCCAGAGCCTCGACCGCCGTGTGCTCCGGTCGCCAGCCCAGTTCGGTGTGCGCACGGGTGCAGTCCATCAGCGGCAGCCGCAGGACGGCGTCGAAGAGGTGCGGTGACGTGGGAAGCAGCCGCAGCCCCCACGCCGCGGCGATCGCCGACCGGGCGGCGGTGCGGGGCAGCCGTACGGGGCGGACGCCGAGCAGTTCACCCAGCACGGCCGCGTCGAGGGGCGGCTCGGCGGCCAGGTTGAACGCGCCCCTGGCCCCGCCCTGCGCCGCGAGCCGGTAGGCGTGGGCGGCGTCGTCGGTGTGCAGGGCCTGGACCCGCAGTCCCGGAATGTCCGGCAGGAACGGCAGCAGTTCGGGGCGGACCAGCGGTCCGGGCAGGAACCGTCCCGCGAAGATGCGTCGTTGTTCGCTCGCCGACTCGCGCTTGAAGAGGAAGGCGGGCCGCATCCGTACGACCCGGACGCCGGGGTGCTCGTGCTCGAAGACGTCGAGCGCCCGCTCCAGGTACGCCTTCTCTCGCGTGTAGGCGGCGTCCGGCCAGCCGTGCGTCGGCCAGGACTCGTCCACGGCGTGGTCCTTGGGTCCGGGGGAGTACGCTCCGACGGACGAGGCGTGCACCAGCGCCGGCACCTTCGCCGCGGCGACGGCCTCGAAGACCCGGATGCCGCCGAGGACATTGGTGCGCCAGGTCGTGACCGGATCATGCGTCGGCTGGAACGCCCAGGCCAGGTGCACCACCGCGTCGGCGCCCTGGAACTCCCGCACCAGGTCGGTCTCCTCCGACGTGAGGTCGGCCTCGGACCACTCCACACGGGCCGGCCCGAGGTCGGGGATCCGGCGCGCCAGGCCCCGGACGCTGCGGACGTCCGGGTCATCGGCGAGCAGGCGCACCAGGCTGGTGCCCACGTTGCCGGTGGCGCCCGTGACGACGATCTTGCTGCCGGTTACGGTGCTCACTTCGGGCTCCTTTCGGTGACCGGGTACCTGCGAGTACCCGGTGCACGCGGTTGAAGCCCACCCCCGCGCGGCACGGGGGCGTGCGGGCGGTCACGGTCGCTGCTGCCGGCTGCCGCGCCGGGCGTCGTGGCCGGCCAGGAGGGCGAGCAGTGCGGAGACGCTCAGGCTCGCCTCCGCCGGGTGGCGCAGGGGCGTGTCCGGCTGGATGAGGCAGGTGTCGGTACGCCCCTCGCGCATGCGGATGAGACGGCCCTCCCGCTCCAGATCGGAAATGATCTTCTGGACCGCGCGCTCCGGCAGCCGGCAGCGGGCCGGGATGTCACGAATGCGGGTGGCCCGGTCGTCGGCGATGGACGCCCGTAGGCGGGTCGGGCACCCACCCGCCGGAGCACCCCGGGGTGTCCTGACGGCGTCGTTTCGCCCTCAGCGCCCAGGACGCCTGGAACGTGCTGGTCGCCGTCTCCCAGCGGGCCGACACGAAACTGCACCATGTCGCCGAGAACCTGGTGGAGGCCGTGAACGGCGACTCCCGCCCCGACCCGTGCGACAGGAACCGGCGACCGCCGTCACCGCGCTGGAGGATCCTCCTGCCCGCCCTTCCCGCGCCGGCTGCAGACCACCGATGCGCACAAGGACACCGATGTGCACAGGGACCCGACTCGTGCCACGCTGATCAGGGGCGGAGCTGTGTCCACCTCGCCTCATCGAGGAGTGAGCCGCCATGACCGACCGGGAACGCGACCCGTACGCGGACGACTCGGGCTATGTCGAGGACATGACCGAGGAAACCCTCGGTGCTCAGGAGCAGGCACGTCAGGAGCGCCAGCACCGGCAGGAGGAGCGCCAGCAGCAGCGCCGGCACCTGCAGGAGGAGCGGCAGCAGCAGCGGGGCCGCCCGTCGGACCACGAGTACTCCTACCCGGAGGATTCCGACGAGGACCTTCTGTGACTCGCACGCTCCCCAGCGCGCCGTGCGGCCCGGCCGACGGGATCCCGGCACTACCGGTTCCGGCGGCCTGCGGCCGACTCTAGACTGGCAGCTCACCCCCGCCGGTCGAGCTGCCGGAACACGGCGGTTGAGGCGATCCGCCGCCTGAGGAGCGACCTCTTGTTCTACTACCTGCTCAAATACGTCATTCTCGGACCGCTGTTGCGTCTGGCCTTCCGGCCGCGGATCGAGGGCCTCGACCATGTGCCGTCGTCAGGACCGGCCATCGTCGCGGGCAACCATCTCTCCTTCTCCGACCACTTCCTGATGCCCGCGATCCTCAAACGGCGCATCACCTTCCTCGCGAAGGCGGAGTACTTCACGGGCCCCGGGATCAAGGGCCGTCTCACGGCCGCGTTCTTCCGCAGCATCGGGCAGATCCCGGTGGACCGCTCCGGCAAGGACGCCGGGCAGGCCGCGATCCGCGAGGGGCTCCGCGTGCTGCGCAGGGGCGAGTTGCTGGGCATCTACCCGGAAGGCACCCGCTCCCACGACGGCCGCCTGTACAAGGGCAAGGTCGGCGTCGCGGTGATGGCCCTCAAGGCCCAGGTCCCCGTCGTCCCCTGCGCCATGATCGGCACCTTCGAGGCGCAGCCGCCGGGCAAGGTCATCCCCAGCCTCAGCCCCGTGGTGATCCGCTTCGGCAAGCCCCTCGATTTCTCCCGCTACGCCGGGATGGAGAACGAGAAGGCCGTTCTGCGCGCCGTCACCGACGAGATCATGTACGCCATCCTGTCCCTCTCCGAGCAGGAGTACGTCGACCGGTACGCGGCGGTCGTGAAGGCCGAGCAGGCCGCGGAGAAGACGGGGAAGGCGGAGAGGAGCCGCAGGTTCCCGCGGATGCCGCTGAGCTGACGGGGACGACGAGGGGGCGGCCCGGTTCCGGCCGCCCGCCCCCGCGCGTGTGCGGGACTACGGCTTCGGCGTGGCGTGCGGCGCGCAGGTCACATCGGAGGCGTCCGTCCTGCCGGTGAGCAGGTAGGTGTCCACCCGGCTGTTGATGCACGGGTTCACCAGACCGGTCACACCGTGGGACCCCGCGTCCTTCTCGATGATCAGGCGGGAGCCCTTGAAGCGCTTGTGCAGTTCGACCGCGCCCCCGAACGGTGTCGCGGCGTCACGCGTGGACTGCACGATCAGGACGGTCGGCAGGCCCTTGCCGGTCTTCACGTCCAACGGGGTCAGCTGCTTGACCGGCCAGGTGGCGCACGGCAGGTTCATCCAGGCGTTCGCCCACGTCAGGAACGGGTAGTCCTTGTTCAGCCGGGTGTTGTCCCGGTCCCACTTCCGCCAGTTGGTGGGCCACTTGGCGTCGGTGCACTCGACGGCCGTGTAGACGGCGTTGCCGTTCTCCGAGGCGATGTTGCCGGCCGTGTCCGACAGGTCGGGCGCGGCCGCGTCGACGAGCGCCTGGGCGTCGCCGGCGACGTACCTGCTGAAGACGGTCGCGATCCGCGCCCAGGCGGAGTCGTAGTACGGGGCGCTCTGGAAGAAGGAGAGCAGTTCGGCCGGGCCGACGACGCCGCCGATGGGGTTCTTCTTCGCCGTGGCGCGCAGGTCCAGCCACTTCGCCTGTACGGCGGCCCGCGTGGTGCCCAGGTGGAAGGCGGCGTCGTTGGCCGCGACCCAGTCCTCCCAGTCCTCCCAGTCCTTCCAGCGGCCCTCGAAGGCGACGTCCTGGTCGAGGTTGGCCTGGTACCAGATCTTCTCCCGCGAGGGATTGACGACGCTGTCGACGATCATCCGGCGGATGTGACCCGGGAAGAGGGTGCCGTAGACGGCGCCGAGGTACGTGCCGTACGAGACGCCCAGGTAGTTGATCTTCTTCTCCCCGAGCGCGGCACGGATGACGTCCAGGTCGCGCGCGGTGTTGGGCGTGGTCATCTGCTGCAGCATCGCACGGCCGGTGCGCTCGAGGCATCCCTGCGCGTACTCACGGGCGAGCCGCCGCTGGGCGAGCTGTCCGCCTCGGAGTCGGGGACCGGGTCCGCCTTGGGCGCCTTCACGAACTCCTGCGGATCGGCGCAGGAGATGGGCGCCGAGTGGCCGACGCCGCGCGGGGCGAAGCCGACGAAGTCGTACGCCTTCGCCACGTTGGCCCAGACCGCGTTCTCGGTGGTGACCCGGCGCGGGAAGAACAGACCCGAACCGCCGGGGCCGCCCGGGTTGTAGACGAGGGCGCCCTGGCGCTCCTCCTTCGTGCCGGTGTTCCCGATGCGGTCGACGGCCAGCTTGATCTGCCTGCCGTTCGGGTGGGCGTAGTCGAGCGGAACCGTGACCCAGCCGCACTGGATGGGCTTCTCCAGCCCCCAGTCGGCCGGGCAGTCCTGCCAGTCGACGCCGGCCTTGGCGGCCCTTGCCGCGGCGATCGCCGCACCGCGGCCCTCCCGGTCCTGGCCGTGGCGCGTGTCGGCGGCGGCCGACGGTGCCGCCACGGCCCCGGCTATCAGCGTCGCCGTGACCAGCGCCCCAACAGAGCCGAGCCCGGTGACTCGCCTCGTCGGTCTGATTCCCCTCAAGAGGGACCTCCCCGTACATGGTTGCGATGGGCGGGGATCCTTTCTGCTGTGAAGGCGCCGACACCAGGGGTTACTTGACTTTCTTTACCAATCCGATAACCGGTGCACGACTGTCCGTTGAGCGGAGAGACCGGTTCAACCGAGATCGCGCAGCGCTTCGTCCAGCACGCGGCGCAGCCGCCGCGCGTCCGGCGCGACCGCGGTGACGAGCACGGCGGGCCCGGCGAGCGGAGTGAGCGTGGCGCATTCCCCCAGCACCCGTGGCGCCATCGGCGCCGAACCGAACTCCGGTCGTACGAAGAGGAGTTGCCCGAGCGCCCGGTGACCCGCCAGCACGGCGGGCCCGTCCCAGCCGCCGGGGGCGCCGGGCCCGCAGGCCACTTCCTGGTCGAGCAGCGGCCGTCCGTCCAGCCGCACGGTCAGCCGGCTCGTGAGCCGCCCGGGCTCCTCACCGGCACGGCCGAGGACCTGCTCCTCACGGAACACCAGGCGGGCGCCGGAAGCGAGGTCGACACGCGCAAAGACGCACAACTCGCTGCCTCGCGCCGAGATCAACTGCTCGGGCAGCCAGCGTAGTTCGCCCCCGGCCGCCACCCGGAGCCGGACGTCGTAGCGTGCCTCGCCCGTGCTCTGCCCGGGCAGGGCGAGGGTGGCCGCGGCCGATCCCAGGTGCAGCAGGGCGCCACTGCCCACCTCGGCCTCGACGGTGAAGTGGTCCCGGCCGAGCGGCCCGCTCATCGCGCCGACGAGCAGGACGCGCGCCTCGTCACCGCTCGCCCGGGTACGGCGCGGCGCGAGCGGCGCCTCCCCCGCGAGCACGGGCAGGCACGTACCGCCCCCTCCGCCGGCGCGGGCCACGATGCGCGCACTGGCGCGTACTCCCGTGGTCACGCCGACCACGCCGCGAGCCGCTCGCGCACCCAGTCGGCGACCGCGGCGACTCCGTCCGGGCCGCGCAGCGACTGGAAGACGACGGGGAGTCCGGCCCGCTGCGTCGCCGCGTCGGCGGCCATCCGCGCGAGGTCGGACCCGACGTGGGGCGCGAGGTCGGTCTTGTTGACGACGAGCAGGTCGGCGGTGGTGACACCGGGGCCGCCCTTGCGCGGAATGTCGTCCCCGCCGGCGACGTCGATGACGAAGACCTGCGCGTCGACGAGCCCCTTGGAGAACGTGGCGGTGAGATTGTCCCCGCCGGACTCGACGAGGACGAGGTCGAGCTGGCCCACCCGGTCCTCCAGGTCCTCCACCGCTTCGAGATTGGCGGAGATGTCGTCCCGGATGGCGGTGTGCGGGCAGGCCCCCGTCTCCACGGCGGTGATCCGCTCCGGCGGCAGCACGGCCTCCCGCAGCAGGAATGCGGCGTCCTCACGGGTGTAGATGTCGTTGGTCACGACGGCGAGCGAGAACTCCTCCCGCAGGGCCCGGCAGAGCGCGGCCACGGTGGCGGTCTTGCCGGACCCGACGGGCCCGCCCAGCCCGATCCTGAGGGCACGGCGCGAGCCGTCCGGGCGGCGGGCGTCAGCGCTGACGGCGGACGGGCCGTCATGGGTGTGGTCGAGGTGCATGGTCAGCTCCTTCAGCCGGGCCTGGCCGCAAACAGCCCGTCCGGCGTTCGTGGACGAGGCCGTTCAGGCCGGTCGGGGGTCTTGGGGCGGAACGCCCGGACGACGGGACAACGCACGCGTGCCTCTAGGGGGTGTTTCGAAAGTCCTGTGCGGTGCCCGCGGTGTCCGGTGCGTGCTCTCGGCGTGCCGGACGAAAGCCCTCGTACTGGACGTACTCGGGATTTCGGCCGGTGCGGCGAGTGGGGGTGCCCCCTGCTCGAAGAGCCTGGGGGAGCGTGCCGGGCGCCGTGGGTGCTGTGCGGGACTTCCGAAACACCCCCTAGGAGGCGAACAGCCGTACGGGCCAGGCCGCATGCGCCTCCCCGCCGATCTCCAACAGCGGAGCGGACGCCGCGGGCAGGGCGTCGACTCCGTCGTCGAGTGCCCGCCGGGCCGCCTCGCCCGCCCGGGCGGCCACCATGTCCACCTCGGGCGCCAGCAGGGCCAGGACGGCCGAGGCGTCGAAGGGATCGAGGCTCAGCAAGCGCACCACGGCCGTGGCCGGCCCGCTCACGCTCTCGTACGCGGCGCAGTACGCGGCGTCCCCGGCGCCCAGCCCGGCGGCTCGTGCCACCAGCCCGAGCACCACCGGCTGATGCGCTCCCTTGGGGAACTTGCGTGCCAGCGCGTCCAGTTCGTTCGAGGGCCAGGTCGCCCAGGCGGCCCGCATCAGCTGCCGCCCCAGCCTGCGTGCGGCGGTGCGCGGCGCGGTCGACTTCGGTAAGACGGCGCGGGCGCTGCACACCATGGAC
>NZ_JBHUDX010000048.1:0-56262 GCF_042678285.1 Streptomyces caeni | reverse complement strand
TCCAGTGCGACAGGGTCCATGCCCAGGACCGCCGCCGCAGCCAGCGACGCGGACACCAGTCCCGCGGTGTGCAGCCGACCACGGCAGAACTCCCGCAACCCCGCCGCCCCGGTGATCCGCCCGGCGCGGACGGCCGCCTCGGCCCCGCCGGAGTGCGCGTGCCCTCCGGCGGGGAAGCGGCCGTCGGCCAGGACCAGAAGTGCCGCCCTGGACATCAGAAGAGGAAGTACCGCTGGGCCATGGGCAGTTCGGCGGCGGGTTGCGCCTCGACCAGTTCGCCGTCGATGTGCACGGCGAAGCTGTCCGGGTCGACCCGCACCCGCGGGCGGGCGTCGTTCTCGCGCATGTCCGCCTTGGTGACACCGCGCGTCGACTCGATGGCCACGAACCTCTTCCCGAGCGCGAGCCGCTCCGCCAGCCCGTCCTCGATCGCCTGCGGCGCCACGAAGTTGACCGAGTTGGCGGCCGGCGCCCGCCCGCTCGCCCCGTACATCGGCCGCGGCAGGATCGGCTGCGGGGTGGGGATCGACGCGTTGGCGTCGCCCATCTGCGCGTACGCGATCTGCCCGCCCTTGAGGACGAGGTGCGGCCTGACCCCGAAGAACGCGGGCTCCCACAGCACGAGATCGGCGAGTTTGCCGGTCTCCACGGAGCCGATCTCATGGGCGAGGCCCTGCGCCAGCGCCGGATTGATCGTGTACTTGGCGACATAGCGACGCACACGGTGGTTGTCCGCCCGCTCGTCACCCGGCAGCGCGCCCCGGCGCCGCTTCATCACGTGCGCCGTCTGCCAGGTCCGCATGACGACCTCGCCGATGCGCCCCATGGCCTGGGAGTCGGACGAGATGATCGAGATGGCGCCGAGGTCGTGCAGGATGTCCTCGGCCCCGATCGTGGAGGGCCGGATCCGCGACTCGGCGAACGCCAGGTCCTCCGGGACGGCAGGATTCAGATGGTGGCACACCATCAGCATGTCGAGGTGTTCCTCGGCGGTGTTGACGGTGAACGGCCGGGTCGGGTTGGTGGAGCTGGGCAGCACGTGCGGCTCGGACACCACGGTCATGATGTCCGGCGCGTGCCCGCCGCCCGCGCCCTCGGTGTGGTAGGCGTGGATGCCACGGCCGTTGATCGCGGCGAGCGTGTCGCCCACGAACCCGGCCTCGTTGAGGGTGTCCGAGTGAAGGGCGACCTGGACGCCGGTGCGGTCGGCGACGGTCAGGGCGGCATCGATGACGGCGGGCGTGGAGCCCCAGTCCTCGTGCAGTTTGAGGCCGACGGCGCCGCCGCGGATCTGGGAGAGCAGCGCCTCGTGCGAGACGGTGTTGCCCTTGCCGAGGAGACCGACGTTGAGCGGGTGTCCCTCCATCGCCTCCAGCATCCGCGCCAGGTGCCAGGGCCCGGGTGTCACGGTGGTCGCCTTCGAGCCCTCGGCCGGTCCGGTGCCACCCCCGATCAGCGTGGTGATGCCCGCGGCGAGCGCCTCGTCGGCGATCTGCGGGCAGATGAAGTGGACGTGCGCGTCGATGGCCCCGGCGGTGACGATCCGCCCGTTGCCTGCGATGACCTCCGTCTCCGGCCCGATCACCAGAGCGGGGTGGACCCCGTCCATGGTGTCCGGGTTGCCGGCCTTGCCGAGGGCGCTGATACGGCCGTCGCGGATGCCTATGTCGGCCTTGACCACGCCCCAGTGATCGACGACGACCGCGCCGGTGACGACGGTGTCGGGAGTCCCCTCCGCGCGTGTGGCGCGCGACTGCCCCATGGATTCACGGATGACCTTGCCGCCGCCGAACACCGCCTCGTCACCGGCGCGTCCCGGCCCGCCGCAGCGGTCCTCCTCGATCTCGACGATCAGGTCGGTGTCGGCGAGCCGGATGCGGTCCCCGGTGGTCGGGCCGAACAGGTCGGCGTAGGCGGCACGCGAGATCTCAGGCATCGAGGGCACCTCCGGTCTCACCGCGCAGCCCGGGCACCACACGGGCCCCGGTGAGCGCAACGAGTTCGACGTCGACGGGAATCCCCGGCTCGAAGCGCACGGCGGTGCCGGCGGCGATGTTCAGCCGCTTGCCGCGCGCGGCGGCACGGTCGAAGTCCAGAGCGGGGTTGGCCTCGGCGAAGTGGTAGTGGGAACCGACCTGGACGGGCCGGTCGGCGGCGTTGAGCACGGTCAGCCGGGTGACCTCGCGGCCCTCGTTGTACACGACGGGCCCCTTCGCGAACAGGATCTCTCCAGGGATCATGGCGTCCTCCTCCCGTCAGACGATCGGATCGTGGACGGTGACGAGCTTGGTGCCGTCCGGGAAGGTCGCCTCGACCTGGACGTCGTGGATCATCTCGGGGACGCCCTCCATGACGTCGTCCCGGGCGAGCACCGTGCGCCCGGAGGCCATCAGTTCGGCGACCGTACGGCCGTCCCGCGCGCCTTCGAGGATGTGTGACGTGATGAGCGCGACCGCCTCGGGGTGGTTGAGCCTGAGTCCGCGGGCCCGGCGCCTCTCGGCCACGTCGGCCGCCACGTGGATCAGCAGCCTCTCCTGCTCGTGCGGGGTCAGATGCACGTCCCACCTCACAGTCCTCGCTCCGGACCGTGCGGGGTCCGGTTGCCGCGGCCACGGGCGAAGTCCCTGGTGGCGTGGAGGGGCAGGCTAGTTGGAGCGGGTTTCGGGCGCGTTAACCGGGCTGTGTCCCGCGCCGCGGCCGAAGCGGCGGCCGGCGTTCGCCAGGGCGGCCTCCGCACCGCGGGTGCTGCCCGAGCCGGCCGGGCGATCGGTCAGTGGCTGCCACGGCGCGCCGACGCGTCCCTGCTGCGGTCGGTGGCCTTCTTCGACGGCGCGGCCGCGACCGGTCCCGCCCTGACGCCAGCCTGGTGGGCGGCGTCGGGTCTGCGCGCGGTACTGCCCAGGAGTGCGGTCCGGCTGGCGACGGCGCGGTCCGCGCCGCGTTCCACCGCCCCGTCAGCGGCGGCATCCGCCTGAACGAGGAGGCCGGGGGTGCCGCGGTCCGCCTCCGCGGGCGGACGCGGTGGCTACGGGCCGGGGGCAGGAAGGCGGCCGGCCCCAGACGGACGCAGCGGTGACCTGGACCGGGCGCCGGGCACGCCCGGAGCCCGCCGTCGCCGAGCCCATCGAGAACGCCGCGCGTTGTACCAGGCTTCATCGTCCTGCGCACCGGGGTCGCCGTGGCGCCGACCCTGTTCGGGCTGGACAAGTTCGCCACAGGGCTGAGGGCCACGCCGGGCACGAACAGCGAGGGGGCGGGTGAGCAGCGGGGCCCACCCGCCCCCTCGTCCGCGCGCGACGACGTACCCGGCAGGCGACGGCCGTCAGGACCTGCCGGACCCCCGGTGCTCGGCGGCGATACCGAAGCGCTGCCGCTCACGCGGGGCGGAGGCGACCTCACGCACGGTGGAGACGGAGCTGACCACCTGCTCCTCCGCCGCGTCGAGTTCGGCGAGCCGCTCGAGGTCGGCGGCGGAGACCAGGGCGACGAGAGGCTTTCCGTGCCGCGTCACGACGACGCGTTCGCCGCCGTACACCACGCGGTTGATCAGATCGGCGAGCTCAGCCCTGGCTTGCGTCACCGGAATCTCGTAGGCCATGTGGTCCAGCTTAGACCGCGGCCTTGACACGTCTCTTCGAGCGGAAGATCCCGCTCTGGCCCCTGACACGGCACCCCCGTTCGCTCTCAGCATTCCCGCACTCCGACAGAACGTACGTCCTGTACATTTTTTACAGAATCGATTCCGAGGAGGCGCAAGCCATGACCCGACCGTCCGCCCGCCATGTCCTGCCCGAGTTCACCGAAGGCACCGGCTACGGACGGCGGACCCTTGACCCGTACGCGAAGCTCCTGGACGAGCGGATCGTGTTCCTGGGAACGCCGATCGACGACACGTCGGCGAACGACGTGATGGCGCAGTTCATGCATCTGGAGTACCTGGACCCGGACCGCGACATCTCGCTGTACATCAACTCCCCCGGCGGCTCGTTCACTGCCATGACCGCGGTCTACGACACGATGCAGTACGCCAGTTGCGACGTGGAGACGGTCTGCCTCGGCCAGGCGGCGTCGGCCGCGGCGGTGCTGCTCGCCGGAGGCGCGCCGGGCAAGCGGCTCGCGCTCCCCGGTGCGCGCGTGCTGATCCACCAGCCGTCCCTGCCGGAGCCCGTGCGGGGACAGGCCGCCGATCTGGCCGTCCAGGCGGAGGAGTTGACGCGCACCCGCAGGTGCCTGGAGGAGATGCTGGCACGGCACACGGGGCACACCCCGCAACGCATCGCCGCCGACATCGAGCGGGACACCGTCCTCGACTCCCGCGCCGCGGTGGCGTACGGGCTGGTCGACCGCGTCGTTCCCAGCCGCAAGACCTCGCGCACCACGCCCGGCGCGAGGTGAGCCACCGATGCTGCCGCCCGAACTCCCCCCGCTGCCGGCGCTGACCCACGCGGAGGCCGAGTTGATCGACCGTTACCTCGATGTCGTCGACCTGCTCGGCCGTGTCAACCCCGCGCACTCCGGTGACACCTACCGGGGACTGCGCGCAGCCCAGGCCCTGGTGGGCAAGGCGACGGCCCTGCGCGACGCGCTGACGCTGATGCACCTGCGCGGGGAGCACGAACTGCACGGCCCCACCCTCGCCCGCGCCCTGCGCGTCCTCGACGGCGAACGCCGCACGGGCCGCGTCGCTCTGCCGCCCGGAGCGGACTGAGCCGATTCCCCCGGCGCCTCCGGGGGAATCGGCGGACAACGGCCTCGCGCCCCGGGCCGGAAGGGTGAGCCGGACGGACCGCTCCGCAGGCATGCCGGACGGACGGCCGTCCGTCCGGCGCGGCTCAAACGGGCCAAATGGCTTACCCCAGACCGGAGTAGACACGGCTCCGGCCTCAGGCCCGCAGGAGTCGCGCAACACGGCTGCCCGCAGGGCGCGAGGCAGGACTCCGATGCAGGTCGGGGCCTGGTTCACGTCCTCAACTTCCGCCGAAAAGAGACCTGTCCACCCGAACGAGTGAGTGGTGAGTAACGCCACAAATCACCGATTCCATTGTGATTTTCGGACCCCGGTAGGTGAAGATCCCTTCCTGACGACAAGCCCCCGCCACCGCGGCGGGGCGGTTTGGGCGGACGCCGAGTCCTGCCGCCGCCCGGACGACCGGTCGACAGGAGTGGATCGGCAGGAGTGGAGGACCCGGTAAGGCGGGCCACCGGAGAGATCCGGACGGTCCTTGGGGTGAAGCCGCGCGAGCGGCCGGGCTACTTCGCCAGTCCGAATCCGACAGGTCATCCTTCACAGGCGGCTGACGAAGGGTTGCGCATGACTGCGTTCAATCGTGTCCCGTCGCTGCTGACCCGGGCCGGCACCGCCTCGGCCCTCACCCTCGCCGCCGTCGGCGGCGGCATCGCCGTCCCCGGCGTCGCCACCGACGCGGCCGCCGTGACACCGGCCACGAAGGCCCTCCGGGCCGCGGCGTCGAAGAAGGGGGCCCCGTACAAGTGGGGTGCCACCGGACCTCGCCGCTTCGACTGCTCCGGGCTCACGCTCTACGCCTACAAGAAGGCAGGCAAGAAACTGCCCCGCACGGCCGCGGCGCAGTACAACAAGACGCACCACGTCTCGTCCTCGCACCGCAGGGCCGGAGACCTGGTGTTCTTCCACTCCGGCCGGAACATCTACCACGTCGGCATCTACGCCGGGAAGGGAAAGATCTGGCACTCGCCGAGGACCGGGGACGTGGTCAGGCTCCAGAAGATCTGGACGAAGAGCGTCTGGTACGGACGGGTGAGCTGATGCGGCCGGCGGGGCGACGGCCCGCTGCGCCGTCGCCCCGCCGTGGCGTGACCAGGGCCGCAACGGGAACTCGTGCACCATGGCCGACCGAGCTCCCTACCAGGCGCGGCACGAGACTCCCCTGGAACGCGCCGACCGCAACTTCGCCGAACTGCTGCAGGAACTGCGCGTCACCCAGACCGGGGTCCAGATCCTGTTCGCGTTCCTGCTGACCCTGGCCTTCACCCCGCGTTTCCCGTCCCTGGACACGGTCCAGCGCGTCATCTACGTCACGACGCTGCTCGTCTCCGCGCTGGCCGCGGCCCTGTTCACGGCGCCCGCCGCGCTGCACCGCTCGCTCTTCCAGCAGAACGCCAAGCCCGCCATCGTGCGGGTCTCCTCCCGTCTCGCCACGATCGGGATGGGCGTACTGATGCTGGCGCTCACCGGCTCGGTGCTCCTGGTGGTGGATGTGTCGCTCGGCCGGGCCGCCGGCATCGCCGCGGGCGCGGGGACGTTCCTCGTCTGCGTGGGCCTGTGGCGCGTCCTGCCCTGGCTGCTGCGGCGCGGGCTCCTCACGGCACCACGGAATCACGGAGCGGGAGCGGACCGGGACGGGCCGGAGCGCTCCCGGTGACCGCCGCGCGGGCCGCGGGCGGTGCGGAGGAGGTGCCGCCGGGGCCCGGGCGCCCTGCGCGGCGTCCCGGTCGCCCACCACACCGGCGAGGCTGCCCGCGCCCGACGCCTTCCGCGTGCCGCCGCGCGGGGCCTTCGGACGGGTGGCGGAGCCCACCTGTGTCTGAGGGCGCGGACCGGGCCGCCGCGCCGTCACGGCTCCTGCTGCCCTCCCGCCGCGACGGACTGGACCCGCGTGGTCCACGGAAGTTCGATCGCGACCGTCTTGCCGCCCTCCCGGGTGGGCCGCACACTCACCTTGCCGCCGTACTCCGCGGTCAGCCAGCGGATGATCACCATGCCGCGGCCGTTGTCCTGCTGCACGGCGGCGGGCAGCCGTTTCGGGAAGCGGGGATGGCTGTCGGTGACGCCGATGCGGAGTAACTCGTCGCGGTCGAGCGCGAGGTCGACCGTGAACGTGGGCGACTGCCCGAAGGTGTGCTGCACGGCGTTGGTGGTCAGTTCGGAGACGATGAGGCGTACGGTATCGGCGACCTCGGAGTTCCTCGGCAGGCCCCATTCGGCGAGGATGTCGGCGACATATGTTCGAGCCACGGAGACCGAGGCGGGATCGCTCGGCAGAGTGACGGATGCTTCCTGATGATCTGCCATGGCGACGTCGTCCCTTTCCCACGGGACCGGAGTCCGACACGGAGCGGTTGGTTTCCGGTGCGGTCCCGGACTTGGTGCTGCGCGCCAGACTGCCATCACCAGGGCTCTCCCGGGTGCGTTCCCCCGGGATATGCATATATCTGTCGCCCGAAGCGGTGAACTCTCCGACGACCGAGCGTATTTGGGCCGGGCCCCGGCCCATCCTCTACCGTCGCCGTGAAACCGCGCGCCGTGCGGAGGGAGCCGCCCATGCAATACGGACCAGCGGTGCGCCGCCGCAAGCTCGGCGCCGAACTGCGCGCCCTGCGTGCCCGGTCGGGTCTCACAAGCGGCGCGGCGGCCGCGCTCGTCGGCTGGCACCAGTCGAAGGTGAGCCGGATCGAGACGGGCGCCAGCGGCGTCAAGCCGGCCGACGTACGGCTGCTGTTGGACGCGTACGCCGTCGAGGACCCCGAACTGCGCGAACTGCTGCTGGTGTTGGCGGGCTCGGAGGACGGCGGCGGCCGGCAGAACTGGTGGCACGCGTATCGCGGGGTGCTGCCGCCGGCCTACCGCGACTTCATCAGCCTGGAGTCGCAGGCCTGCGCGATGCGGACACTGGAGACCTCGGTGGTGCCGGGGCTGCTGCAGACGCCCGAGTATGCGCGGGCGGTGACGCGCGCCGCCGTCGGCACGCTGGAGGAGGCCAAGCTGGACACGCTGGTGGAGGTGCGGCTGGCCCGGCAGGAAGTGCTGCGTTCGGATCCTCCGCTGCGGCTGAGCGCCGTCCTGGACGAGGCGGTGCTGCACCGGGAGGTCGGCGGACCTGAGGTCATGACCCGCCAGCTGAGGCGGCTCCTGGACGCCGCCGCGCTGCCTCACGTGCGGCTCCAGGTCCTGCCGTTCGCCGCCGGGGCGCACATCGGCATCACCGGACCTTTCGTTATCTTCTCATTTCCGAGCAGATCTGATCTGGACGTGGTTGTTCTAGACCACTTGACGAGTAGCCTCTATCTCGAACGGGAAGAAGACCTTCAGGCCTACAGCGAGGCCTTCAACTCGCTTCGGATCCACGCACTTTCACCCGAGGAATCGTTGGAGTGCATCGCCGCGTTGGCCGGCGCTGCGTAAGGAGGCATCATGTCAGCACCGCCTCGGCATATCCCTTCGAGTGCGTCCCTGCACGGCGTGCGGTGGCTGCGCAGCAGTCGCAGTACGGGAATGAACAACTGTGTCGAGACCGCCCGTCCGGGCCCGGGGCCCTGGGCCGGGCTGGTGGCCGTGCGCGACTCCAAGAACGTGGCCGGGCCGGCCCTGTTCTTCACCCCCGGCACCTGGAAGGAGTTCCTGGACGGACTGGACTGATCGATTTCCGGGGCGGGGTCGGTCGCACGCCGTTCCGCGGCCGCGGTCGATGTCAATTCCCGGATGAATATTCCCCGCACCGCTGCGGACGAGTCATATCCGTTCACAGCCGTATGACGCTCGGTGCACGGCCGTTCCGCCGACTCACGGCCGCGTCTCGCCGATCACGCGTACGGCGTGCTCTGTCTGCCCGTCCGTGAGATCCGCACGGGCGGTCAGTCGCAGCCGTGAGACACCGTCGGGCACCGACGGCGGCCGGAAACAGCCGACGGCGACTCCCGCCGCCCGGCAGTCGGCCGCCCACCGCACGGCCTGCTCGGGGGAGGGCGCGCGCACGGAGACGACGGCGGCATCCGGCCGTACCGCCTCATGACCCTCGGCCGTGAGGCGGGCGTGCAGGGCCGTCGCCACCGCGCGCGCCCGCTCGGCACGCTCCGGCTCACGGCGCAGCAGGCGCAGGGCCGCGAGCGCGGCACCCGCCGCCGCCGGGGCCAGCCCGGTGTCGAAGATGAACGTCCTGGCCGCGTTGACCAGATGGTCGATCACACGCGCCGGGCCCAGCACCGCGCCACCCTGGCTGCCCAGCGACTTCGACAGCGTCACCGTCACCACCACGTCCGGCGCGCCCGCGAGCCCCGCCGCGTGCGGGGCGCCCCGGCCCCCGGCCCCGAGGACGCCGAGCCCGTGCGCGTCGTCGACGAGCAGGCCGGCGTCGGACTTCCGGCAGACGGCGGCCAGTTCGGCCAGCGGGGCGGCATCGCCGTCCACCGAGAAGACGGTGTCCGAGACGACGACGGCGGGTCCCGGCCGGGTCCCGAGGACCTTGCGCACGGCCTCGGGGTCGGCGTGCGCGACCACCTGGGTGGTGCCGCGGGCGAGCCGGCAGCCGTCGATCAGCGAGGCGTGGTTGCCCGCGTCGGAGACGATCAGGGAACCGTGCGGCGCGAGCGCGGTGACCGCGGCGAGGTTGGCCGCGTACCCGGAGGAGAAGACGAGGGCCGCCTCGAAGCCGCAGAAGCCGGCCAGCTCGCGCTCCAACTCGGTGTGCAGCTCGGTGGTGCCGGTGACCAGGCGGGAGCCGGTCGCGCCGCCGCCCCACGCCCGGGCCGCCCGCGCGGCGCCCTCGGTGATCTCCGGGTGGCGGGCCAGGCCCAGGTAGTCGTTGCTCGCGAGATCGAGGAGCGGGGAGTCGGCGGAACGCGGGCGCAGGGTGCGCACGAGCCCCGCCCGGCGGCGCGCGCCCGCCTGCTCGTCGATCCAGCCGAACACCATCGGTCCTCCAGGCTTTTGTAGGCAGTGCACAGACCCTAGCGGGAGGGCCTGCCACCCAGGGTGTGGCAATACCCACACGTCGAACCGTGTCCGTTGTGTGGTCCCTCCTTGGCCCGGGGCGGCCGAGTAGGACAGGATCGGCTCTCATGGACCTGCTGAACACCCTGGTGGACAAGGGGCTACGGCGCGAACCGCCGACCCGCGAGGAAGCTCTGGCCGTCCTCGACACTTCCGACGACGACCTGCTCGATGTCGTGGCCGCGGCCGGCAAGGTACGCCGCCACTGGTTCGGCCGACGGGTGAAACTCAACTATCTCGTCAACCTGAAGTCCGGCCTGTGCCCCGAGGACTGTTCCTACTGTTCCCAGCGGCTCGGCTCGAAGGCCGACATCCTGAAGTACACCTGGCTCAAGCCGGACGAGGCGTCGAAGGCCGCCGCGGCGGGCGTCGCGGGCGGCGCCAAGCGCGTCTGCCTGGTGGCGAGCGGCCGCGGGCCCACGGACCGGGACGTGGACCGGGTCTCCGACACCATCAAGACGATCAAGGACCAGAACGAGGGCGTCGAGGTGTGCGCCTGCCTCGGCCTGCTCTCCGACGGCCAGGCCGAGCGGCTGCGCGCGGCGGGCGCGGACGCCTACAACCACAACCTGAACACGTCCGAGGCGACCTACGGGGACATCACCAGCACCCACACCTACGCCGACCGGGTCGACACGGTGCACAAGGCGCACGACGCCGGCCTGTCGGCCTGCTCCGGCCTGATCGCGGGCATGGGTGAGAGCGACGAGGACCTGGTCGACGTCGTCTTCTCACTGCGGGCGCTGGACCCCGACTCGGTCCCGGTCAACTTCCTGATCCCCTTCGAGGGCACCCCGCTCGCCAAGGAGTGGAACCTCACCCCGCAGCGGTGTCTGCGGATCCTGGCGATGGTGCGGTTCGTGTGCCCGGACGTCGAGGTACGCCTCGCGGGCGGCCGGGAGGTCCACCTCCGTACGATGCAGCCGCTGGCCCTGCACCTGGCCAACTCGATCTTCCTGGGCGACTATCTGACGAGTGAGGGCCAGGCGGGCCGGGCGGACCTGGAGATGATCGCGGACGCCGGATTCGAGGTGGAGGGCGCGGACCGGGTCACGCTCCCGGAGCACCGCGCGGCGTCCGGCGGGTGCGGGTCGCACGAGGACGCCGGCTGCGGATCGCACGAGGACGGCGCCGGGTGCGGATCACACGAGGGCGTCGGGTGCGGGTCGCACCGGGACGACGCCGGGTGCGGGTCCCACGAGGGCGCCGGGTTGTGCGATTCCGCGGCCGTGCCGCCCGTGAGCGAGCCCCGTACGGACCTTGTCGCCGTGCGCCGCCGGGGCGCGGGAACGGACCTCGCGCCCAATGCGTGATCCGTCCGTGGACGAACTGCTGGCGCTCGACCGGCAGCACGTCTGGCACCCGTACGGCCCCATGCCCGGCCGCCAGGAGCCGCTCGTCGTGGAGTCGGCGAGCGGGGTGAGGCTGCGTCTGGCCGACGGTTCGGACGAGTTGGTGGACGGCATGTCGTCCTGGTGGTCGGCGATCCACGGCTACAACCACCCGGTGCTCAACGAGGCCGCGCAGGAGCAGCTGGGGCGGATGAGCCATGTGATGTTCGGCGGGCTCACCCACGAGCCCGCCGTCCGGCTGGCGAAGCTCCTCGTCGACATCTCGCCCGCCGGTCTGGAGCACGTCTTCCTCGCGGACTCGGGCTCGGTGGCCGTCGAGGTCGCGGTCAAGATGTGCCTGCAGTACTGGCGCTCGCTGGGCCGGCCCGCCAAGCACCGGCTGCTGACCTGGCGCGGCGGCTACCACGGCGACACCTGGCAGCCGATGTCCGTGTGCGACCCCGAGGGCGGCATGCACGAGCTGTGGCGGGGCGTCCTGCCCCGGCAGCTGTTCGCCGAGGCGCCCCCGGCCGGCTACGACGAGGCGTACGCCGACCGTCTGCGCGACATGGTCGAACGCCACGCGGACGAACTGGCCGCGGTGATCGTCGAGCCGGTTGTGCAGGGGGCCGGCGGGATGCGGTTCCACTCCCCCGCCTATCTGCGGGTGCTGCGCGAGGCGTGCGACGCGCATGACGTGCTGCTCGTCTTCGACGAGATCGCGACCGGGTTCGGGCGCACGGGCGCGCTGTTCGCCGCGGACCACGCGGCGGTGACACCGGACGTGATGTGTGTGGGCAAGGCGCTGACCGGCGGCTACCTGACCATGGCGGCGACGCTGTGCACACCGCGGGTGGCCGACGGGATCTCCCGGGGCGAGGTGCCGGTGCTCGCCCACGGTCCCACCTTCATGGGCAACCCGCTGGCGGCCGCCGTGGCCTGCGCCTCGGTGGGGCTGCTGCTCGGCCAGGACTGGCAGGCGGAGGTCAAGCGGATCGAGGCGGGCCTCAAGGCGGGGCTCGCGGAGGCGGCGGACCTGCCCGGGGTGCGCGAGGTGCGGGTCCTCGGCGCCATCGGTGTCGTCCAGCTGGACCACGAGGTGGACATGGCGGCGGCGACGAGGGCCGCGGTGCGCGAGGGCGTGTGGCTGCGGCCGTTCCGCGACCTCGTCTACACGATGCCGCCGTACGTGACCGGCGACGCGGATGTGGCACGGATCGCCCGCGCGGTGTGCGCGGCGGCGCGGGAGGGCTGACATGCCGGTTCTGGTGATCACGGGGACCGGCACGGAGGTCGGCAAGACGGTCACGACCGCCGCCGTCGCGGCGGTCGCCGTCGCCGCGGGACGGTCGGTGGCCGTGCTCAAGCCCGCGCAGACGGAGGTGGGACCCGGCGAACGCGGTGACGCCGGGGAGGTGGCCCGGCTCTCGGGCGCCGTGACGACGTGTGAACTGGCCCGGTACCCGGATCCGCTGGCACCCGCGACGGCGGGGCGGCGCGCCGGGCTGCCGCCGGTGCGGCCGCGCGAGATGGCGGAGGCCGCCGCCAAGCTGGCCGTCGAGCACGACCTCGTCCTCGTCGAGGGCGCCGGCGGACTGCTCGTACGGTTCGACGAGGAGGGCGGCACCCTGGCGGACGCGGCGCGGCTGCTGCGGGCGCCGGTGCTCGTGGTCGCGTCGGCGGGCCTCGGCACCCTGAACACGACCGAGCTGACGGCGCGGGAACTGCGGCACCGGGGGCTGCACCCGGCCGGTGTCGTCATCGGCAGCTGGCCCGCCGCGGCCGATCTCGCGTCGCGGTGCAACCTTGCCGACCTTCCGCTGGTGGCCGGGGCACCACTGCTCGGCGCGCTGCCCGCGGGAGCCGGGGCCCACGAACCCGCCGGCTTCCGGGCCGCCGCGCCTTCCTGGCTGGCGCCCCGGCTGGGCGGGACATGGGACGCACAGGAGTTCGCGTCGGCGTACGCGCCGTAGGGACGGCAGCGCTCGCCCCGCCCGGACGGCCGGGGCGGGATGGCCCCGCGCGTCCCCGCCCCGGCGAGCGGGGGACGGATGCGCGGGGCCTTCTTGGGGGAGACTCCGGGCAAGGTCCGTCCAGCCCGGGAGGCGCCCATGCCGCTTCGGTCCGCCCGCCCCCGCTCCATGTCGCGGGGCTGCGTGCACCATCCCTTCTTCGCCCGCTGCTACGCCCGGGTCAGCGTCGCGGCCGAGTCACGCGCCGGCATGGGCGCCGTACGGGAGCGGCTGCTCGCCGGACTCTCCGGCCGGGTGATCGAGATCGGCGCGGGCAACGGCCTGAACTTCGCCCACTACCCGCGCACCGTCTCGGAGGTCGTCGCGATCGAACCCGAGCGGCTGCTGCGGCAGATGGCCGTCGAGGCGGCCCTGCGCGCGGACGTTCCGGTGGATGTGGTGCCGGGGGCGGCGGAGGCGCTGCCGGTCAAGAGCGAGGCGTTCGACGCGGCGGTCCTCTCGCTGGTGCTGTGCAGCGTCCGGGACGTTCCGCGGGCCCTCGGCGAGCTGCAACGCGTGCTGCGGCCCGGCGGCGAGCTGCGGTACTTCGAGCACGGGGCCGGCGGCGGCGTGCTCATGCGCTCCGCGCAGCGCGTCCTGGACCGCACGGTGTGGCCCCCGCTCAGCGGCGGCTGCCACCTCTCCCGCGAGCCGGTCGCGGCCCTGCGCGACGCCGGGTTCGAGCTGGGCTCCCATCGCCGGCTGCTGATGCCGGAGAAGGGACCGCGACTGCCGACGTCGTACTGCGTGCTGGGCACCGCCTGGCGGCCCGGCTCCCAGGAGTAGTCACGAGCGGCCGGGGAACGGCCGCGCAGCCGTCCCCGTGCGGCGCGGGGCGGGGGTCACAGACACCACTGCCGCAGCTCCCGGGCGATCTCGTGCACCGATGCCTCACCGCTCTTGACCAGCCGGGCGAGGTCACGCACCCGCTCGGGCGAGATGGCCACCTTGAGACCGCTGGCGACCAGGTAGGCGTAGGCGACCGCGGACGCGAACAGCGCGTTGGAGCGCTCCAGCGCCGGCACGTGGAGCAGAAGCTGGAGCAGGGCGGCGGCGCGGATGTGCGGGGTGTCGTAGACGGGGACGCCGAATATCTCCGCCTCGTGCCGGCTGACCGCGGCGACGAGCGCGCCCCAGTCGGTGACCTGGGGATCTCCGGGCGTCTTCTGTTCGGCGACCATCAGCAGCCAGGCGAGGTCGATCCTGAGATCGCTCAACGGATCAGCGACGCCCCTCGGCGCAGGGCTCGCCGGAGCCCTCGCGGGCACCGAACTCCTCGGCGAAGACGGACTCGTACTGCTTCATGAAGTCGGCGGCGGCCTCGACGAACGTGTGGCCGGCCTCCCCGGTGTCCTGCCGGACCAGTTCCTCGATGTAACGGTTGACGCTCATGCCGCGCTCCAGAGCTCGCTCGCGGGCGGCGCGGGCGGTGTCCTCGTCCACCCTCACGTTCAGCTGGGTCTTCGCCATCCATTGACGCTAGCGCGGACACGCTAGCACAGGCAAGGGGGGCGAAGGCCACCGCCGGGGCCCCGGCGCACACCTCCACCGCAGGGTGGAGAATGCCCCCTACACCGGTATCGCAGGCCCGACCTGTGAGGGAGACGCGCCTGGACCTGTGGTGGATACCTGCCGCGCCGGGCGCCCCATTAGGCTCGGCCGGACACGAGAAGACAAGGGCGTGGGGACGTCCACGACGGAGGAGGCGGTCTTGTCCACTGCTGCTGCCGAGCAAGCCCCTGGCCGCGCGGAAGCGGACGGGTTCGCCGCCCGCGCCCGGGGCCTGACGAAGGCGTACGGCTCGGGCGAGACGACGGTGCTCGCCCTTGACGGGGTGGACGTGGACATCGCGCGCGGCCGCTTCACCGCGGTCATGGGCCCCTCGGGCTCGGGGAAGTCCACGCTCATGCACTGCCTGGCGGGACTGGACACCGTTTCGTCCGGTCAGGTGTGGCTCGGCGACACCGAGATCACGGGTCTGAAGGACCGCGAGCTGACCCGGCTGCGCCGGGACCGCATCGGCTTCATGTTCCAGTCCTTCAACCTGATCCCGACGCTCAACGCGGCCGAGAACATCACGCTCCCCATGGACATCGCGGGTCAGAAACCCGACCAGGAGTGGCTGGACCAGGTGATCGACGCGCTCGGGCTGCGGCAGCGGCTCAAGCACCGGCCCTCGCAGTTGTCCGGCGGTCAGCAGCAGCGCGTGGCCTGCGCCCGGGCGCTCGCCTCGCGTCCCGAGCTGATCTTCGCCGACGAGCCGACGGGCAACCTCGACTCCCGGGCGGGGCTCGAGGTGCTGGGCTTTCTGCGCAGGGCCGTCGACGAGCTGGGGCAGACCGTCGTCATGGTCACCCACGACCCGGGTGCGGCGGCCCGCTCCGACCTGGTGTTGTTCCTTGCGGACGGACGGATCGTGGACCGGATGGAGCAGCCGACGGCCGAGGCCGTGCTGGAACGCATGAAGCGCTTCGACACCGTGCGGGCGGCCGCCGGCGACACGGCCCGGGCCGAGGACTGAGGCAACCGTGCTGAAGGCGACGCTGCGCAGCTTCCTCGCGCACAAGGGACGGCTGATGCTCTCGGCCCTGGCCGTCCTGCTGTCCGTGGCGTTCGTCGCGGGCAGCCTGATCTTCTCCGACACGGTCACCCGGACCTTCGACCGGCTGTTCGCCTCCACGGCGGCCGACGTCACCATCAGCCCCAAGGAGGACCTCGCCTCACGGGTCCCGTCCGGGGCGACCGACACCCTCCCGGCGGCGCTGGCCGCCCGGGTGGCCAGGGTCGACGGCGTCGCGGCCACCCACGTGGACACCGTCGTCCAGAACATCACGGTCGTCGACCGCGACAACGATCCCGTGAGCCCGACCACCGGCGCACCCACCATCGCCAGGAACTGGTACGTCACCGACCGCAGCCCGGTGAAGCTCACGTCCGGGCACGCACCGCGGGGCGCGGGCGAGGTGCTGCTGGACGCGGACACCGCACGGCACAAGCACGTACGGATCGGCGACACGCTGACGGTGCTCGCCCGGCCCGGCTCGTTCCGGGTGCGGGTCGTCGGGATCGCCACCTTCACGACCACCAATCCGGGCGCGGCCCTGGTCTACCTGGACACCCCGACCGCCCAGACCAGGCTGCTGGGCGACGCCGGTCTGGCCACCGCCATCTCCGTCGACGCGGCGCCCGGTGTCGACGACGCCCGGCTCAAGCAGCGGATCGCCGCGGAACTCGGCTCCCCTGCCTACGACCTGAAGACCGCGAGCGAACAGGCCAAGTCCGACACCGACCGGCTCGGCGCGTTCCTCGACGTGATCAAGTACGTGATGCTGGGCTTCGCCGGGATCGCCGTACTCGTGGGCGTGTTCCTCATCGTCAACACGTTCTCCATGCTCATCGCCCAGCGCACCCGTGAACTGGGCCTGCTGCGCGCTCTGGGCGCCGACCGGCGCCAGGTGCGCCGCTCCGTGCTGACGGAGGCGCTGCTGCTCGGCCTGGTCGGCTCGACGCTCGGCCTCGCCGCCGGGATCGGGCTCGCGGCCGGGCTCATCCGCCTGATGAGCGTCTTCGGTATGAACATCAAGTCCACCGAGATGGTGATCGGCTGGGCGACGCCCGTCGCGGCGTACGTCGTCGGGGTCGGCGTCACCTTCGTCGCGGCCTACCTCCCGGCCCGGCGCGCGGCCGCCGTCTCCCCCATGGCGGCCCTGACGGACGCCGAAGTGGCCGGGGCGGGACGCCCGCTGAAGGTGCGCGCGGTGGCGGGCGCCGTCGTGGGCGCGCTGGGCGTGGCCGCGCTGGCCGGCTGCGCGCAGGCGACCAAGACCGCGTCGGCCGCCTCCCTGCTCGGGCTCGGTGTGGTCCTCACGCTCGTGGCGACCGTCATCGCGGGCCCCCTGCTGGTGCGGCCGGTGATCCGGGTGCTGGGCGGCGCCTTCCCCGCCCTGTTCGGCTCGATCGGGCGCATGAGCCAGCGCAACGCCCTGCGCAACCCGCGCCGCACCGGCGCCACCGCCTCGGCCCTGATGGTCGGGCTGGCCCTGGTGGGCGGGATGTCGGTGGCGAGCGCGTCCATGTCGGCATCCTTCGACCAGCAGATCGACAAGACGCTGGGCGCCGACTTCGTGGTGCAGAACGGCAACTTCCAGCCCTTCCCGCAGGAGGTCACCGGGAAGATCCGGGCCACGGACGGCGTCGGCCTCGTCGTGCGCCAGCGGTTCACCCCCGTCGCGGTACGGCTGCCGGACGGCGAGCGCGTCGAGACGACCGCCGCGGGCTACGATCCGCGGCTCGACGACGTCGCCCACATCACCTATGCGCAGGGGAACACCGCCGCCGCGCTCTCGGACGGCGCCCTCGCCATGGACGTGAAGTTCGCGAAGGAGCACGGCGTCCGCGTCGGCAGCACCCTCCCCGTGCAGTTCCCGGCCGGACGCCACACCGAGCTGAGGGTGGCCGCGCTCACCGACCAGGGCGGCTCGGGCGGCTACGGCATGCGGGGCGGGCTCTTCTTCGGAATGGCGACGCTGCAGAAGTCCGTACCGGCCGGGCAGGACTCCGCGCTGTACGTGAACGCCGCGCCCGGTACGCCGAAGGACCGGCTGCGGTCCCGGCTGACGGCCGCCCTGGACCCGTATCCCCAGGTTCAGGTCCGCGACCAGGCCGACTACAAGAAGCTGGTGCACGACCAGATCGCGGTGCTGCTGTACCTGGTGTACGCGCTGCTCGGTCTGGCGATCGTCATCGCGGTCCTCGGCGTGGTCAACACCCTGGCGCTGTCGGTCGTCGAGCGCACCCGGGAGATCGGGCTGCTGCGCGCGATCGGGCTCGCCCGACGGCAGCTTCGCCGGATGATCCGGCTGGAGTCGGTGGTGATCGCCGTTTTCGGGGCCGTCCTCGGACTGGGACTGGGGCTCGTGTGGGGCGTGTGCACCCAGCAGGTGCTGGCCCTGCAGGGGATGAAGGCGCTGGCGATCCCGTGGGGGACCGTGGCCGCCGTCGTGGTGGGGTCGGCGGTCGTGGGTGTGGCGGCGGCCCTGCTGCCGGCGCTGCGCGCGTCGCGCATGAATGTGCTGGCGGCCATCGCACACGAGTGACGGAATCACGGCACGTGCTCAAGTCGCCTGTCCTTGGAGTGAGTTCCTGTCGCGTCCGTTCCGTTTCGGCGTCAATCTGCTCAGCGCCGCACCGGCCGGGCAGTGGCGGGCCAGGTGGCACACGGTCGAGGAGCTGGACCGGCTGCCCGGTTCCCCTGAGTTCCAGCCGCGGCCGGTGCAGCAACCAGATCTACCGCCGTCTGGAGAGCTCGATGACGGAGGCCGCGCAGTTCACCGAACTGCTGCTGACGCCGCCGACCGTGGTCGCCCCCCGTCGCCGGAGCCGCTGCTGTCCCTGGCCGCCGACGTCCGCTTCGAGCGGGTGACCTTCGCCCACGGGGGCGCGGAGCCGCTCTTCGAGGACCTCAACCTGGATGTGCCCAGCGGGACGAAGATCGGCCTCGTCGGTCGGTCCGGCGGCGGCAAGACCACGCTCACCCGGCTGCTGCTGCGGATGACGGACATCGACGCCGGCCGGATCCTGATCGGCGGTCAGGACATCAGCATGCTGCGCCAGGCCGACCTGCGCAGCCTGATCGCCTATGTGCCGCAGGACCCGGCGATGTTCCACCGCACGCTGCGGGACAACATCGCTTTCGCCCGGCCGAACGCCACCGACGTCGAGATCCGCCGCGCGGCCGAGGCGGCGCACGTCACGGAGTTCGCCGATGCGCTTCCGGACGGCTTCGACACCATGGTGGGCGAGCGTGGTGTGAAGCTGTCCGGTGGTCAGCGCCAGCGGGTGGCCATCGCCAGGGCCATCCTGCGCGACGCGCCGATCCTGCTGCTCGACGAGGCGACCAGCGCCCTGGACTCCGAGAGCGAGATCCTCGTCCAGCAGGCGCTGTGGCGGCTCATGGAGGGGCGGACGGCGCTCGTGGTGGCGCACCGGCTGAGCACGGTCACCGGCATGGACCAGCTCGTCGTCCTCGACCGCGGGCGGATCGTCGAGCAGGGCACGCACCAGGAACTGCTCGCCTCGGACGGCGCCTACGCGAAGCTGTGGCAGCACCAGTCAGGCGGCTTCCTCGACGGCACCCCCACGCGGGTGGACCTGCTCTGAACACGGCTCGGAAACACCGGGTGTGGCCAACGGCCGGCCTGTGGCTTGGCCGCTGGGCACGTCCGGAGCGACCCACCCCAGCCGGTTGCAGGCCGCGCCGGCCGCTCCCGCTTTTCCTGCGGGACTTCGTGTTCGAGATCCGTCACGCTGCGTGGTGCGGGATGTCTTGTTCGGTCCAGATGCATTTGCCGTCGCGGTGGTAGCGGGCGCCCCAGCGTCTGGAGAGGGCAGCGACGAGCTGCAGGCCCCGACCGCCCTCGTCGGTGTAGGCGGCGTGGCGGATGCGGGGGGTGCTGAGGCTGCCGTCGTAGACCTCGCAGGTCAAGGAGTGGCTGCGCAGGAGGCGCAGGTGGATGGGGCCCTTTGCGTGCCGGATCACGTTGCCGACCAGCTCGCTGGCCAAGAGCTCGGTGGTGATCGCTAGATGGTCCAGTCCCCAGGTGGCCAGTTGGTCGCGGACGTGTTCGCGTGCCTGTCCGGCCGCGCGGGGGTCCTCCGGGAGGGTCCAGGAGGCGACATCATCGGCGTCGATGGCCCGCATGTGGGCGATCAGCAGCGCCGCGTCGTCGTTCGTCCGGCCGTGGTCGGGCAGCAGGGCCGACACCACCGTGTCACACAGGTCGTTCAGGCGCCGGACGTCGTCGTCCTCGTCCGGCGCCGCGAAGGCGGGCACCGCGTGCTGGGCGAGGACCTGTTGCAGTCGTGTCAGCCCTTGGTCGACGAACTGGGTGGCGGACTCGACGAGTCCGTCGGTGCACAGGACCAGCAGGCAATCCTCGGGCAGGACCATCTGGTGCGTCTCGAACGGTGGCTCAGCGGCCCCCAGCGGCGGGTCGGCGGTCAGGTCGGGCCTGTGGACGGTGCCATCGCGATGGACGACGACTGGTGGGGGATGACCGGCCAGGGAGAACGAACACATCCGGGTAATCGGGTCGAAGACCGCGTACAGGCAGGTGGCGTAGCAGTCCTCACCCAAGTCGCCGGCCAGGTCGTTGAGACGGCTGAGCAGCTCGTCAGGGGGTATGTCGAGGTCGGCGAGGGTGCGCACGGCGGTGCGCAGCTGGCCCATGGTGGCCGCTTCGGGGATGCCGTGCCCCATGACGTCGCCGATCACCATGGCGACCCTGTCGGCGGACAGCGGGATCACGTCGTACCAGTCGCCACCGACTTGCTCGCCCCTGCCCGCGGGCAGGTAGCGTGCGGCAGCACAGGCGGCAGGCAAACGGGGCAGCGTCCGGGGCAGCAAGGAACGCTGCAACTCCTGCGCTCGAGCATGCTCCACGTCGTACAAGCGGGCCCGCTCCAGCGACTGGCCGACCAGACCGCTCAAGGCGGTCAGCAGCGTGCGCTCCTCGTCGGTGAAGGAGCGCGGCCGAGTGAAAGACACCAGACACATGCCGATCGCGTTCCCGGAGGCGATCAGGGGCAGGAACGCCCATGCGTTCTTCTGGGCCGCCGCCGGTATGTGTTTCAGCGTTGGATAGCGTTGGCAGTACTCTGCGGCCGATTCGATGAACCGGGGGGCGCAAGTCCCGAACACGTCTGCGGCCACGGGGTAGTCGGTGACCGCGAGCCCGTCGAGCAGGCTGAGGAATTCCTGTGTGTATCCGCCGGAGTCGACCACGTGCTGTCGGCCGTTTTCGAACGCCCAGACTATGAGTCCGTCGGCGCCGAATGGGGGCAGGACGTGCTCCGCGACGGCCCGCACGACCTCCCGGGAGGTGACGGCCTCGGCAAGCGCCGCGGTCAGCTTGCCCATCCGGACCGTCCGCTCAGAGCCGGCCACCGAGCGACGGACGGGCGGCGTGCCGGGCAAGCCCTCCAAGCATGCAGCGGCCCATCCCGCCACCGAACGCAGAAAGGACCGCTGCACCTCTTCCGGCTCGCCGGACCCTGCTGTCATCACGGACAGCACACCAATCGGCCCATCGGCACCCAGGAGGGGAACCGCTGACGTGCCGGCTGCCCCGATGCCCGTGCTGTCACCGCTCACCCAGGCATAGTCACCGCGCCGCAGGGCGCGTACCGGCGCCACGTCCTGCTCATCGGACAGATCCGCCCACACCTCGGCGCCCTCCACAGCCAACCCGCTGGCCACGACCAGGCGCAGTCGGCGAGCAGCAGGATCCCACCAGTGCAGGAACGTGCCCAGGCCATCCAGGCATTCGGTGGCTTTGAGGGCCAGCGTCAGCGTTTCCGCGCCCTGCAGCACTTCATAGGGAGCGGTCGAAAAGCTCAGCCCTGGCTGCTGAGGGTGGCTCTCGGCTTCGGCTGCCACAGATGCCAACTCATCTCCCGCTTACTTCTAGCTCACGGACCTGAACATGCAGTGACGGATGACTCCGTAAATCAGGCAAACACTCATATACTCTACCCCGCAATCCATTACCCCAGATTCGAATAGATCGACGAAGCTGGGCTGATGATCAGTGGGGGGCTCGCTGTTCCCGGCAGGATGGCAGGCACGCACCGCCGGGTGCATGAGTTCACGGGTTGTCCGGACGCCCGGGGGACTACCGGCAGATCCGATCGAGAGGCTTCCCAAGCCCGCATTCGAGGCCGCCGAGAGGCGCTGTGCGCGGTCATCGCGCCCAGCGGCTCTCACGAGTGAAACGCCGGCGGTGCCCGCCGTGGACCTGGCTCAAGCACCGCCAGCCCCGGCCCGTGGGGCACCCACCCGGAGCGCCGCCGCCAGGGGCATCGCCTCGGTGCTGCCGGCCGCCGCGGAGGAGCGGTTCGTACGGGCTCGGGGGGCGCCGCGGGGACGCGATGGCGCTGCGGCACAACGACACCGCGCACCACGCCTGGGGAGCGGCGGGATACGCACGGCAGGAGCAGTGGCGGCGCCGGGTGAGGCCGCGCACGAACCGAATCACTTTGCCGGTCCTTTACCATGAGGGGGCCGAGCCGTCCCACCATGGAAAGGTGTGAGCGTCCTGAGCGCCCGCCGGCGGGCGAACGTCCCCGTGGCCGACATCGCGCGGTCCTCGCGTCCCTGTCCGACGATGGGACGGAGGTGACCCGATGACCGAAGTGCTCCTCCTGCTGGTCGCGGTCCTGCTCTCGCTCGCCTGCGGTGGCTTCGTCGCGGCGGAGTTCTCCCTCACCACGGTCGAGCGAAACGAGCTGGAACGGGCCGCGGAGCGCGGTGAGCGCGGGGCGGCGGGCGCCCTCAAGGCCGTACGGAGTCTGACGTTCCAGCTCTCCGGCGCCCAGCTCGGGATCACGGTGACCAACCTGGTGGTCGGCATGCTCGCCGAGCCGTCGATCGCCAAGCTGATCGCCGACCCGCTGGAGGCGCTGGGCCTGCCGTCCTCGGCGTCCGCATCCGTGGCCCTCGTCATCGGCACGGGCCTGTCGACCGTGTTCCTGATGGTGGTCGGCGAGCTGGTCCCGAAGAACTGGGCGATCTCCTCGCCGCTGGCCCTGGCCAAGCGGGTGGGCACGCCGCAGCGCCTGTTCAGCGCCGCGTTCCGCCCGTTCATCACGCACCTGAACAACACGGCCAACCGCGTCGTCCGCCGCTTCGGCCTCGAACCGGCCGAGGAACTCGCCTCGGCCCGCGGCCCCCAGGAACTGGTGGCGCTCGCCCGGCACTCCGCGAAGGAGGGCGCCCTGGAGGCGGACACCGCAGAGCTGTTCGTGCGCACGCTCAACCTCGCCGGCCTGACCGCGGAGAACGTGATGACCCCGCGCGTCCAGGTCGTGGCCCTCGACGTCCTGGCGACCTGTGAGGACGTGGCGAACGCGACACGCGCGACGGGGCTGTCCCGCTTCCCCGTCTACCGCAGCAGTCTGGACTCGGTCGTGGGCGTCGCGCACATCAAGGACGTGGTGTCCGTGCCCGCCGAGGAGCGGCCCCAGCGTTCGGTCACGCACGTGCTGCGCGAACCGCTGTTCGTGCCGGAGTCCCTCACCGTCGACCGGCTGCTGGACCGGCTCTCGGGCAGGAACACCATGGCCGTCGTCATCGACGAGTACGGCGGCACCGCCGGGGTGGCCACGCTGGAGGACATCGTCGAGGAGGTCGTCGGCGAGGTGCGCGACGAGCACGACCCGCACGAGACCCCCGACCTGACCCCCGCCGGCACGGACGCCGCCGGCCGGACGCTGTACTCGGCCGACGGCTCCGCCCGTGTCGACCAGCTCGCACGCGTCGGGCTGCGGGTGCCCGAGGGGCCGTACGAGACGCTGGCGGGCGTCGTCGCCAGGGAACTCGGCCGCATCCCCACCGAGCGGGACACGGTCGAGGTCGCCGGCTGGCGCCTCGACGTGGTGGACGTGTCCGGGCACCGGGCAGCACGCGTCCTCATGCACGCGCCGCCGGCCGGGCAGGAAGGGGAGGAAGGACACCGGTGACCGTCGTCCAGCTGCTGATCGCCCTGCTGACGCTCGTCGCGAACGCCTTCTTCGTGGGCGCCGAGTTCGCGTTGATCTCGGTCCGCCGCAGCCAGATAGAGCCGCACGCCGAGGCGGGCGACCGACGTGCGCGCAGGGTGCTGTGGGGCCTGGAGCACCTCTCGGCGCTGATGGCGGCGGCGCAGCTGGGCATCACCCTGTGCACCCTGGTCCTCGGTGTGGTCGCCGAGCCCGCGATCGAGCACCTGCTGGAGCCGGTGTTCCACGCGGTGGGGGTCCCGGCGGACGCGGGACGCGTGGTGTCGTTCGTGATCGCGCTGACCATGGCGACCTATCTGCACATGCTGCTCGGGGAGATGGTGCCGAAGAACGTGGCGCTCGCGGAGCCGGTGCGTCTGGCCCTGCTGCTGGGCCCGCCGCTGGTCGGCCTGTCCCGTGCGCTGCGGCCGGTGATCTTCACTGTGAACGCCTTCGCGAACGGGCTGCTCGCGCTGGTGCGCGTACAGACGAAGAACGCGGTCACGGCCACCTTCTCGGACGACGAACTGGCGCGCCTGGTCAAGGACTCCCTGGAGGCGGGCCTGATCGACCATCGCGCCCGGGAGCGGCTGCACGACGCCCTGGAGCTGGGACGGCGGCCCGTGCGCGACGTAGTGGTGCCGCTGGAAAGCGTGGTCTCCGCGCACGTGGGCACCACTCCGGAGCAGTTGGAGCGGCTGTCGGCCGAGTCCGGGTTCTCGCGCTTCCCCGTCGTGGACGAGGGCCGGCGGATCATCGGCTACCTGCATGTCAAGGACGCGCTGGACGCCTCCCCGCGGGACGTGCCGTTCCGCCTGCGGGACATGCGGCCCATCGCGCGGGTCCGGGAGACCACCCCGCTGGACGACGTGCTCACGGCGATGCGCGGCAGCCGTACCCATCTGGCGGCGGTCCTGGGCGCGGACGGCAGGCTGGCGGGGCTGGTGACCATGGAGGACGTCCTCCGCGAACTGTTCGGCCGGCCGTCCTGACCGGGAACGGCCGGGCCTGCCGGCCGTGCACACGGGCAGCGCCGGCGGCCGCACGCGGGCAGCGCCAGGGGAAGACCGGCGGCGCGACCACACCCCCCAAAACGACCCCCGCCCCGCCGGCCACCCGCGCGAAGCCGACAGCGGGCCGGCACCTCACAGGACGGGCGACCGACCGATGGGTATGCCCCACGGGATACCATCGACGACGCCATGCAGACAAACCCCACCCACACCAGCCTGGTCGCGGTCGGCGACTCCTTCACCGAGGGCATGTCGGACCTGCTGCCCGACGGCTCCTACCGCGGCTGGGCCGATGTCCTCGCGGGCCGGCTGGCCGCACGGACGCCCGGATTCCGGTACGCCAACCTCGCCGTGCGGGGCAAGCTGATCGGGCAGATCGTCGACGAGCAGGTGGGCCCCGCCGCCGCGATGGGGGCCGACGTGATCACGCTGGTCGGCGGGCTCAACGACACCCTGCGGCCCAAGTGCGACATGGGGCGCGTGCGGGGGCTGCTGACCGAGGCCGTGGAGCGTCTGGCCCCCTCGTGCAAGCAGCTCGTCCTGATGCGCAGCCCCGGACGTCAGGGCCCGGTCCTCGAACGCTTCCGGCCCCGCATGGAGGAGCTGTTCGCCTGCGTCGACGGACTGGCCGCGCGGCACGGCGCCCTCGTGGTCGACCTGTACGGGGCGCCGTCGCTGGCCGACCCGCGGCTGTGGGACGTCGACCGGCTGCATCTGACGGCCGACGGACACCGCCGGGTGGCGGAGGCCGTGTGGCAGACGCTCGGCTACGAGGCGGAGGACACGGAGTGGCGGACGCCGCCGCCGCCCGCCGCGCCACCGGGCTGGCTCGCCCGCCGGGCCGCGGACGCCCGCTTCACCCACCGGCATCTGCTGCCCTGGATAGGGCGGCGGCTGACCGGCCGCTCGTCGGGGGACGGCCGCCCGGCCAAGCGGCCCGAGCTGCTGCCGTACGAGGGACCCGGCGCGCAGGAGCGGGAACGCCCCGGAGGGCCCGCCGCGTGACCGCCACCGCGATCAGCCTCAAGGGCCGGCTCCACCGTGGGGCGCGCACCAGAGGCGAGCCGCTTGCCGCACACGCCGGGAACCGGGCCGTGGCCCCGCCCCCGGACCGGCCTTCGTGACGCGGGTCTCGTAGCTTCCGCCGAACCGCCCCATGGCGCTGGCCTGCACGATCCGCCAGTAGAATCCGTACACTGTTCTACGCATTCACGGATTCTTGCTGGTCAGAGGCCACGTGAGAGATCTCCGAGGAGATCATTTCTCACAATTTCTCACACAGGGGCTTTCTGATCACCCCCGTGGAAGCTGTCCCACGCGGTCGCCGCGGTCCGAAGGTCCTCAACGTCCACGTGCACGTACTTCCTCTTGGTGAAGGTCGCGTTCGTGTGGCCGGCCCACGCCGCGAGGACGACGTCCGGCACCCCGGACACCGCGAGGTACGTCAGACACGAGTGCCTGGCGTCGTACAGCCGCACCCGCCGCATCTCCAGCTCGCGCATGAGCCGGTAGGCGTGTTCCCGCAGATGCCGCGTGTTCCTCGGGATACCGAGCTGGTCGACGACGACGTAACCGGAGTCCGTGTAGCCCTCGCCCGCCGCGAGCTTCTCCCGGGCCTGGACGGCCCGGAACTTCTTCAACGCGTCCAGCACCGCACCAGGCAGCGGCAAGACGCGCTCGCCTGCCTCGGTCTTGGTGTCCTTCTCCAGCACCCGCGAGTTGCCGACCATCGTGCGGGTGTTGGACGTCTCCAGCGTGGCCAACTTCAGGTCGAGGTCGGTCCAGCGCAGGCCGACCACTTCCGCCGGCCGCAGGCCCATCAGGGACAACAGCAGCGGCGCGTGGAGGCGGTCCCGCTCGATGCCCTTGATGAACCGCTGCACCTCGGCGACGGTCCACGGCTTGGCCTTGGGCCGCTCGCGCCGGTCGGTCTTCTTGTCCGCGAGGCTCACGCGCACGGCCTGCGCCGGGCTCTCCGGGATCAGCTTCCGTACGACCGCCCGCTTCAGGGCCTCGCGCAGCCGCGTGAGAACGCCCTCCGCGGTCGACACTGCGAGACGGCTCCCGGCCGCGCCTCCCTTGCGGCGGCCCTTGCTGACGATGTCGTCGATGCAGTCACGCACCTGGTCCTCGGTCAGCTCCTGGAGGCGTATGCGCCCGAGGCGGTCGTAGACGTGGACCAGGGCGAGCCGGTACGTGCGGATCGTGGTCGCCTCGACGTCGCGCCGCTTGAACTCCAGCCACTGATCAAGCCACTCCCCAACCGTGATCTTGCTGGGGAGGATGAGCGTCCCGGCCGCCCGCTGGTGCCGGATGCGGTCGCGCTCGTTCTTGACCTCGGTCTTGGTGTCGCGGGTGATGGTGACCTGGATCCGCTTGCCGTTCTCGTCGTGGCCGGCGTCGACCACGGTGCGGTAGCGGACCTTGCCGCTCGCGAGCGTGACCTTCCGGATCTCCGCCACAACTCCCCCTCCCCAGTTCAGGCCTGCGACTCGGAGTCTTGCCCCTCGACCGTGTCAAGGACGTTGTCGAGGTGAGTGATCGAGCTGCCGACAGCCGAAAGGGCATCGATGAGCTGCGAGGTATCGGTCATCACTTGCTCGTGGGCGTCCCGAAGCCTCCGAGCGCTGGAGCGAGTGAGTAGGTCGGCACCCGCCTTGATGTCGCTGCGGTGGAAGACACGCTTCATGTAGGCGTCCGCCAGCACTACCGTCCCCGGCAACTCGACGTCGTCACGGTTCCAGTCTCTGAGCAGGAAGAAGGAAGGGATCGTCACGTCAAGAACCAGCGCGAGCGCGAGCAAGTCAGCCGCGCTGAAAGCGCGACGTCCCTTCTCTGCTGCGGACACGGCCTGACGGCTCCACGGCTTCCCGAGATGTCTGGCTACGGCCTCCCCGAGCTGAGCTTGGGTCATGCCCTGATCCTCACGGATCCATTGGAGGTTGGCCCCAATGACCTCTTCGATCTTCACCGGCACCCCTTCCTGGTGTCAGGAAGAGCATTACACGGCATAGACGGGTTGACAAGCATGGCGACCCGGATGGAAGGTAGAGACAGACGGTCACTCCACACCTGACACGGAGGTTGTGATGACCACTGCCATCCCGGCAGTTGCCACACCCACGCTCGATGAGATCCGCGCCTGGCCGGCCACGGTCGACGTGACCAGCGCTGCCCGCGCCATGGGAATCAGCAGAGCCCAGCTCTACCGGCTGATCGCGGAGGGCAACGCGCCCGTGCGTGTCCTCGACTTCGGCGCCAAGCGCGTCGTCACCGCGTCGCTCGTGCGACTCCTGGAGGCCGCCTGACGGCGTTCCCGCGCCGCCAGACGACCCCTCACCCATCCCACACAAGGCCGAAGCCCCGAGGCCCCCGCTTGGACACGGACCCCGAGGCTTCAACACGAGACGGAGCCACCAGCATGGCACACACCGCCGACAGGCTGCGAGAGGCGCTCGCCCCGACCCGGCACCCGCACCCGCTCCTCACCGCCTCCGCGGTCGCGCAGACCGTGCAGGCCGCCGAGGCCACCCGCGAGCGCGCCGACCAGCTCGACGCCGGCGCCCGCGAGCACACCGAGCACACCACCCTGACCGCCGACCTCGAAGAACACGCCGACCTCGAGGCCCCCGTCATCCACAAGCTGTTCGGCAACCGGATCCGCGCGGCCTTCAACCCCCTGCTCATCACCCGGGCCGAGGTCGAGCAGCAGCTCACCGCCGCCTACCCCGGGTACCGCGGCCCGAGCCCGCTCACCGCGGCCCAGCGCGGCCCGGCCTGGCGCGCCAAGTACGGGTGCACCCCGTGGTGCGTCATGGACCACGCGGGCGCCGACGGCGTGCCCGGCTGGTGCTCCGGCACCACCGCCCAGGTCGCCGCTCCCACCACGCCCGCCGACCACATCTCCGGCCGCGAGCCTCTCCCTGTCCTGGCCGCCCGCGTCGTCCAGTGCAACGACAGCCCCGAGGAGTTCGGCATCAAGACGCGGATCTGGTTCGAGGCCGACCTCGAGCTGTACGAGCTGGACGTTCCGCAGGCCCGCACCACGGTCGCCCGGCTGAAGGCGTTCGTGCCGCAGCTGGAGGCGATGTGCGAGCAGTTGGAGCGGGCCGCCGTCGACGACCGGCCCGGTGACCCGGAGGCGCAGGCCCGGTACATGGCGGCGCTGGACGCCCGCATCAAGGCCGCCGACGCCACCGAGGACCGCGGCTGATGACCGGCCGCCGCCCCAACCGCCCCCGCCTGGTCACCACGACCGGGCGGGGGCCCGCCCCTGTCCGCACCGTCGGCGTCGTCATCATCGACCTCACGCCCTACATCGAGCGCGGCTTCCTCCACACCGTCAGGCCGGAAATGGTCGTGCCGTCCTGCGGATTCGCACCCGGCACGAACCTCGAGATCCACATTGGCCACGCCCGCAACGTCGGCACAAACGATCCGACCCTCTACGAGATCGTTCGCGCCGCCCACGGCTGCACGGTCGTCGTGAAGGGCTACGACTACGACGGCGTACGCGCCGTACAGCGCGCCCTCGACCGCATGCGCGGCTTCGCCCCCGCCCCCGAACGGCACGGCTGCGACGCAGGCGGCTGCGAGTTGCTCTACGGCTCCCCAGACCTTGGACGGAACGACATCTGATGATCGACCCCACTCGGTTCTGCGTGCACCCGGTCAACGGCCGCGCGTGCGACAACACGGAGCCGACCCACAGCGGCGGGCAGCTCGGGCACGACTTCCGGCCGCCCGCCGCTCAGGGGGAGCCGCAGCGGCCCCAGCTCGCCGTGGTACCGGACGACCCGAACCAGGAACCACCCCGGCGCGGGCTCATCCTGCGCCCAGCCTCAATGATCCGGATCCGCCCGGTGCGGTGGCTGTGGGACACCACTCCGGAGGGTGCCCCGCCCACCTCGCACGGCCGTATCCCGCTGTACTCCCTCGCCATCGCGGCCGGCGGGCCCGGCCTCGGCAAGTCCCAGTTCGCCATATGGATGACCGCCCGCATCACCCGCGGTGAACTCCCCGGGGAGCTGTACGGCAAGCCCCACGCCGTCATCTACGCCGCCGCCGAGGACTCCTGGACGTACACCATCGCCCCGCGGCTCGTCGCTGCGGGCGCGGACATGGATCTCGTCTTCCACGTGGCCGTGCGCGACGACGAGCATCCCTACGCTCGCCTCACCCTTCCGATCGACACGTCACTGCTCGCGCAGGAAGCCGAGCGCTACAGCGTGGCTCTGCTGGTCATGGACCCGCTGCTCTCGTACATCGACAAGGGCATCAACGACTACCGGGCCGCCGAGGTCCGGGCCGCCCTCGAGCCCCTCGTGGCCGCCGCCGACCGGCACCACTTCACGATCCTTGGGCTCGCCCACTTCACGAAGGCCGGCGCCGCCAACCCGCTCAACCGCCTGGCGGGCTCGGGTGCGTTCGGCCAGCTCCTCCGCTCCCTCATCGCCTTCGCCAAGGAAGAGGACGAGGAGGGCGATGAGCGGTTCGTGATGTCGCTGGAGAAGAACAACCTCGGCCGCCTCGGACTCCCCTCGCACGAGTACAAGATCGCCCCGGTGACGATCGAGACGGAGGAAGGCCCCTCATACGTCTCCCGGTTCGTCCTCGGCCCCGAGACCACCATCTCGGTCCGGCAGGTGATGCGCGATGAGACGGCCGTCGGTGGGGTCGACAAATCCGAGCGGACCGAAGCCATGGAGTGGCTAGAGGACTACATGACCGCCCGGGACCGTGCGGGCATCGCCGAACCCAAGGAGGTCTATTCCGCGGCCAGGGTCGCCCGGATCACTGACAACGCCCTTCGCGAGGCGAAGCGCCGACTGCGGATCAAGAGCGTGAAGCAGAAGGGAGTTCGTGACGGCGGCTGGTTCTGGCAGATGCCCGGATTCGCCGCTCCTGACGATCAGCAACCCGAGATGTAGCCCTTCCCCATATACGCACTCCACATCTTCAACATCTTCTCTCTGACCTGCATAAACATAACCCCCATCTTCCCCCCACCTTCGCCCCACCTTCGGAAAGATCCCCACCTTCCCTCGGAGAAGGTGAGGCGAAGGCGGGGCGAAGGCGGGTGCGAGAAACCGCAGGTCAACCGGAAGATGCGGAAGGCGTCGAAGGTGACGACAGGTACAGGAGACACGCAGTGACCGACCTCATCCCCGCAGCACCCGGCTGGTACGTCGACGCCGACGGAGAGCTAGAACCCGTCATCGCCTGGACCACCGCCACCAACTCCGAGGGAGACAACACCGTCCTCCCGCTCGTCCCCGACAACCGCGGCCTCACCCCTTGGCTCGTAAACGAGAACTTCATCAAGGAGTTCAACTGCAAGATCGTCTACCTCCCGAACTACGACCCCGCAGAAGAAGCGGAGCCCCAGTGACCGAGTCCCACGTCGAACAGCAGGTGCAGCAGCGCATCGCCGCCGCCCGCATCCGCGTACAAGCCGCCGCCAAGCGCCGCGAGGACTTCGCCGCCGCACGACACCACGGCCTCGCACGACGCCACGCCACCAAACTCCGCAACCTCGCCGACACCGACAGACGAACGCCGGAACAACCACCAGACCCGACCTGACGACCGCCGCGCATCCGGTTCCGGAGCCCCCGCGCGCATCGCCCGCGGACATGTACGAGAAGAGAGCCCCATGCCCGACACCCCCACCCGCAAGCCCAACTACCCCGGCCGCGAGCAACTCGACGCCGCGAACGCCCGCTTCCGCCGGGCTGTGTCCCGCCTCCACCGCGAGGCCGGCCGCCACGACCCCAAGCTCATGCCCGCCGTGGAGCGCATCGTCCTTGAGGCCGCCGAGACGCTCGGCAGGCTCGCCCAGGATGCGGAGGCCGCGGAGAACACCAGCGCCCGCCATCAGGCCGTCCTGAAGGCGCAGGAGGACAAGATCCGGGCCCAGCTGCGGCCCGCCGCACGGCGCGGTGACCAGCGGGCCGTCAGCATCCTCTCCCGGCTCGACCAGCGGGCGGCCCGCCGCCCCGGACCAGCGCCCGACGATGCCGCCTGACAAGGAGGTCGCCATGCCGCCGGTTCCGTCCGATGCACTCACCACTGCCCGCGACAGGGCGTTCGTTGCGGCACACAGGCTCCGCACTGCCGAGGAGATCGACCAGGCCGAACCTGGCCTCATCACCCCGGCCCGCCTCGCCCAGCTCCGCAACGACGCCGAGCAGGCAGCGCACGCCTTGGTCGACGCCGAGCTGCTGCGCCGCGCCCTCCCCGACGGGCCACCCGACGATGCCGCGTGACAAGCCGCGTCAGGGACCGTCTCCAGCCGTACGAGGCGACCGTGGCGCGTGGGTGCCCGCTGCGGTCGCCTTCCCCCTCTGGCAGGCCCTGAGGGCCGAGGCGCAGCGTGCCCGACGCAACGGCCATGACGTCCGTCCCGACGTCCTCGCCGCGATCGAGCAGCTGCGGGCGGCCGCCCTCGCCCACATGTCCGCTTCCCCGCACGGCAACCGGACATTGCCCCACGATCGGCCCAGTGACCGCCTGGTCACCACCGGGGAGCTTGCCGGCCGCCTCGGGGTGACCGGGCGCCACGTCCTCCGGCTGGCCGCCGCCGAGGGCGTCACGCGCGTCGCGTGGGGCCTGTGGGCAGCCGAGGACGCCGACCACCTCGTCCGTACGCACAGGAAGGCCCCCTGATGGCCGTACCGCCGCCGCTGCCGCACCCCAACAGCGACCCCGACCACCTCGCCGCCCGCACTTCCAAGGAGACGTTCACCAACGCCGCCCGCGCGGTCCGCGAGAACCCGAACATCTCCAACCGCCTCAAGGCGCAGCAGATCACCGCCCTGTACGACACGCACGTCAAGGAGACCGCAGACGCCTACCAGCGGCTGACCGACCGCCGCCGCGCCCGCCTGGAGTACCTCGAGGGCCTCGTGCCCATCGGCCCCGGCATCCCCGAGGGCACCAGCCCGGCCGACAAGGCCGTCCTCATGGAGGCGTTCCGCAGCGCGTGGGACAAGGTGAAGGAGACCAGCCGCCAGGGCCGCGCCGAGCTGCTCGCCGAGGCCGAGCGGTTCGACGACGACGCGATGCGCCGCGCAGTGCTCACCTACGCCCTCGACCATGCCGAGTTGTGGACCATCCGCGACTGGACGGCGATGCACCTCGACAAACAGGACTACCTCAACGAGGTCGCCGAGCTGCGCGACGCGCTCGCCGGCCGCGGCACCAACCGTGCGTGGGACCGGCAGGACTTCACACCGCTGCCCAAGCCTCAGGAGGCGTACGACTGGCCGCTCATCGAGGGCGACCCCAACGCGCAGCCCTGGGACAGCGGGCGCACGGTGCGGCCGGGCGTCATCGAGTACCGCCGGAGCTGACCCATGGCCCTGCGTATCGGTGAACTGGTCGGGCTGATCCGCGCGGATGACTCGGGTATGCGCCGCGGCATCACGGACGCCGAGCTGCGGATGCGCGGCCTCCAGCGCGACATGGACGGTCGCCTGCGTGACCTGCGCGGCCGGTTCACCTCCGAGTCGCGGCTGTTGGGCCGTGTGCTCGGCGATGGCGTCGGCCGCGGCGGGGACCGGGCGAGGCTTTCCCTCGGCCGCATCGCAGGTATGGCCCGCGGGCTGGGTGGGGTCGCGGCGGCGGTGGGCGGTATCGCGGCCAAGCTGGGGTCTGCGGTGCCGGTGGCGGCCGGGCTGGCGGCGATGCTGGTGGACATCGCCCCGGCGGCCGGAGTAGCGGCCACCGGTGTGCTGGCGGCAGTGTCGGCGACGGCCGCACTGAAGATCGGCATGGCCGGAGTCGGTGACGCGGTCAAGGAGGCGTTCACCGGGGACGACCCGAAGAAGCTCGCGGAGGCGCTGGAGAAGCTGTCGCCGAACGCGCGCGCCTTCGTCAAGGCCATGCAAGGGCTGAAGCCGCAACTGGATGCGCTGAAGAAGAGCGTCCAGGACAAGTTGTTCGCCGGCCTGGACGACCAACTGAAGCGCACTGCCAGGACAACGCTGCCTCTGTTCCGGTCCCAGCTGGAGCGGTCCGCTGGCGCCATGAACCTGATGGGCCGTGGTGTCGCGGACGCGGTGCGGGACCTGGCCGACTCCGGTGCGCTGGGCAAGGCTCTGACGTCGGCGAACAAGGGGCTCGTGAACCTGTCGGGTGCTCCGGCGCTCGTGGTGCAGGCCCTAGGGCAGATCGGGGCCGCTGCCGGTCCGGCATTCGCCCGGTTGACGGCCGGTGTCGGCGACGCGCTCGACAAGGTCGCAGGGAAGCTCAACACCGCGTTCAAGTCCGGTGCGCTGCAGGACGCCATCGAGACCGCGATCGGGCTGATAGGCGACCTCGCCGACGTTGCGGGTAACGTGGGCCGGATCATCGGCTCGGTGTTCTCGGCGGCGCAGGTCTCCGGGGGAGGGTTCGTCGGAACGCTGAAGACGATCACTGGAGCGCTGGCCGACGCGTTTGCCTCGCCGGAGATCCAAGGCGGGCTGAAGGCCCTGTTCACTACGATGTCGACGGTCGCGCAGACGGCGGCGCCGCTGCTGGTGCAGGCCCTCGGTGTGATCGCCCCGGTCTTCGCAGCGCTGGGGCCGCCGGTTCAGACTCTGATCAAGGCCCTCGGGGATGCACTGTCCCCGATCATCGACGCTCTCGGCCCGGTGCTCGCCACCGCGGCGAGCGCATTCGGCACCCTGATTGAAGCTGTCGCACCGATCCTGCCCGTTGTGGGCCAGCTGGTTGCCTCGCTGCTGCCCGCACTGACGCCGTTGCTGGCCGCCGTGCAACGCATGTTCGCGCAGGCCGCACCCGTAGTGATGCTGCTCGTACAGGCCCTCGCGCAGGCCCTGGCGCCGATCCTCGCTCAGCTGCCCACCATCGTGACGCCGATCGCCACCGTGTTCGCGCAACTGGCCGAACAGCTCCTGCCGATCCTCACTCAGCTGATCATCGCCCTGGCCCCAAGTATCGCCAGCCTCGGGCAGACCTTCGCCACGCTCATGGTCGCCGTGGCCCCGCTGATCCAGGCCGTTGGTGACCTCGTGGTCCGGCTCCTGCAAGGGTTGATGCCGGTCATTCAGCCTCTGATCGGGCTCATCGGCACTCTCGCCAGCATCCTTGCTGCGGGCTTGGCCGCGGTCGTGACGAACGTCGTCGTCCCCGTCATCCAGGGCATCGTGTCCCTGCTGAGCGGTGACTTCTCCGGCGCCTGGCAGCACGCGAAGGACGCCGTCAATGGGGCGAAGGACCTGATCGGGAAGGCTGCGGGGAAGCTCGCCGAACTCGTCGGCAAGGCAGTCGGTGCGGCGGTTGACTGGCTGGCCGGCCTGCCGGGGAGAGCGTTCTCCGCGCTGGCCTCCCTCACGGGCTACCTGAAGTCCCGGGCGAGCGACGCGGGCGGAAAGCTGGTGTCCACGATCCGGGAGAAGATGGACGATGCGATCGACTGGGTCAAGGGCCTTCCCGGGCGGGCGGTATCGGCTCTCGGTGACCTCGGCAGCAAGCTTGCCAGCGCGGGAAAGGCGCTGATTCAGGGCTTCATCGACGGCATCAAGTCCAAGCTCAGCGCGGTAGGCGATGCGGTCAGCTCCGTGGTGTCCAAGGCAGCGGACTTCTTCCCGCATTCCCCCGCGAAGAAGGGACCTTTCTCCGGGCGCGGCTACACGTCGTACTCCGGCCAGGCTTTGATCAGGGGGTTCCAGGAGGGTATCGCCCGGCAGGCCCCGGCACTCCAGCGCCAGCTCGACGGGCTGACGTCAGGCCTGCACGGCACCCTGAATCCGGCGATGGCGCCGGCCATGGCGGGCGCAGGTGCGGGGGCGGGCGCGGGGATGAGCCGGAACGTGACGAACAACTACACGTACAACCTCTCGCACCGGGGGATCACCATGCAGCAACTTGAGGCACTCCAGCGCCGCCAGGAAGCCATCGCGCGAGTCGGGCGGCCCCGGTGACCCGGCAGGGCTCCGATGGAGCCGCGTACGGGCAGCGGGGGGCCACGGAGTACGACCGCGGGTTCCTCGCCGAGGTCGACCGGCACCAGCCGCAGCTTGTACGGGCGGAACGCTACGCCGAGACGTGGCGGCGCGGCCCCCTGGAGGTGACGCTGAACCCCCTGTGCGACTGGTACCCGCCACCGGTCAAGGCCGCGTTGCAGACCTACCGGCAAGCAGTGCTCGATGGGCACTGCCCAGCGTGCGGGGCCTACAGCCGCATGACGGAAGGGTTCTGGGATCTCGAGCATGGGGAGACGTGCACGTCCAGTCCGGAGGCGCTGGCGTTGATGGCCGGCGCGGCCGTGCTGGAGATGTTTCCGGCTGGCGATCCGGACGCCCCGCCGGAGGTGTAGCGGCGCCCGGCCCTCGGGGAGGTGCCGGGCGCTACTGCTGCGCGACGAACGACCCGAGCCCCGGCTCCGTGTAGATCAGCCCTTCCTCGCGTAGCGCCCGGTGCACCTTCTGGCCCGTGGCCGTGGCGATGCCGAACTCGGCTTGGAGCTGGACGACCGACAGCACCCGGGTGCGGGGTGGATAGGTGCCGTCGGAGATCCGCTGTCGGATCACGTCGGCAACCTGTCGCCACCTGGGCACATCGGGTGCGAAATCGATCATGCGCCCAAGCTGACACGGGATCGCGTGCCACGCGAGCGGTCGCATGCCTAGCACGCCATAGCACGGTGCCTCTACGCTGCACGGATACGACAATGCCCCCGCACCGTGCAACCGGCCGGGGGCGTGGACGACGCTTCGAGGGAGCACCGCCATGCCAGAGAATCGCACACCCGCGCCCGCGCAGCACACCCCGACGGCGTACGGCTGGTGCTCTTGGCACCAGGGCTACAGCGGGGGTGTACGGCTGATCCAGGTGGTCGAGCAGGGTTCCGGGCCGGGCGGGCACGTGTTCGCCTGCGCGTCGTGCCGCGAGCTGCACGGCCTGGTCCCGTTCGCCGACCAGCCGTGACCCGACGCGTGCCTCCGCCTGTCAGCGCGCTGACCCGCGAGCAGTACGCCGGCCGGGCCTGCTGCTGGTGTGGCACACGGCTGTGGCGCGGCGCGGTGAGCGCGGGTATCGCCCGCGGCCGCCAGGGCGCCCACGTCCTCGACGCCGAGGTGTGGGCCTGCCCGGCCTGCGCGGAGGCGCGGCCGTGCCCGGTGTGACCGGTCGACGCGCGCGGAACGGCCCCCGGTGTCTGGAAGCCGGGGGCCGTTCTCGCGGTGCGCGGGCACTACAAGCGTAGTCGAGTCACCCGCCGACCTCATGGTGCCGGCCAGCCTCACGGCCGTCCTTCACGACCACCCCCGCCATCCCCAGCGACTCGACGACCACACGCTGTTGGTTGGTTGGTTGTCCCTGGTCAACACCCACAACAGGGCCCTCCCCGTCAACGCGGGGGAGGGGCGGAAGATCCTCCTTGTGGACGCCGACGCCCGTACGGTCGCCGTTGCGTACCGCGCGCCGCACGGGCACGCCGAGCGCCTCGAGGACCTCCCGCGCATCCTCCTTCGGCAGGCCGCGCGCCTCGGCGAAGTCGGCGAGGAACACGTGCGGCCCAGCGAGCCGGTGCAGCGTCTCGGGAACGGTCTCCCGCGCCTCCCCGGCCGGTGTCTGCTCCCCGTCCTCCCCGCGGCGGCGGCCGGTCCAGGCGCGTACCTTCTGCCAGCCAAGGCAGGCCAGGATCCCGGTCACGAAGTACGCGGTCTCCGGCCAGACGACGACGACCCCCCACAAGGCGAGCAGGGCGACGACAGCGAGCACCAGGCGGGCCGTACGGTCGGCGCGCTCCTCGCGCTCCTGCTCGGTGCCGGTCACGCGAACGCCTGCGTGAACAGTGCGCCCGCCAGGTTCACCGACGAGCCGAGCGGCACCGCGGCGACACCGGCGACGTTCCCGGACAGGGCGACCGCCACGCCGCTGAAGGCGCCCGCGAGCAGCTTCCAGTTCGACACCTTCGGCGCCCACTTCCACAGGGCGATCAGCACGGCGGTGAGCAGGAACACGATCACGTACCCGCCGGGGGTGAGCGCCAGCTGGTGGGCGCGGGTGACGTCGGGGGCGGTACCGCCGACACCCCAGACGAGGCCGGTGTATCCGGCGACGTTCGCGGCCCACAGGGCGATCCAGGTTCCGGCGCCGAGCGCGGACCAGGTGCCGAGGGCCGCGAGGGCGGCGAGCATGCCGTAGAGGTGGGCGAGGACGAACGGGACGAGCGCGGCCGGGCGGCGCTTCTCCTTCAGGATCCAGCGCAGCAGGGAGACGAGGACGATGGCGACGCCGAGGGCGACGCCGCCGAGGTTGACGGCCATGTACGGCACGGTGGGGTCCTATCGGAGGACGGCCGCGGCGAGCGCGGCGAGAGTGAGGATGAACGCGCACGTGGCACTGACGGGCAGCACGGCGCGGGGTGCCACGCCCGCCAGCCCGAGGAGGCCGGCGAGCGCGGCGAGGACGAAGAACGCGGCCAGCACGGCTACGTCCGGGCGTACGGGCGCTCGCGGATGGTGTCGGCCGTCGCATGGATCGCGGCGCGTGCTGCGGCCACGTGCTGAGCCACCGTGTCCGGCCCGTTGCACACCGCGCGGAGGACGGCGAGCGACTCGCGCAGTGGCTCATCAAGCCGCAACACGAGGTCCTCGGCGTCCGCCACATCCGACCCTGCTGCGGCGGGTGCCGGCGGGGGCGGATTGTGCAGGTCTCTGCGCACGGTTTCGCGGGAAACCCCCAGCTCGGAGGCGATCTTCGCGGGATCCATGCCGCGTTCGGTGAGGTGCGCGACGACGATGCGGCGCACCTCGCGGGACATCGCAGCCATCACGCACCACCCCGCCGGGTGATGGCGTGGGCGAAGAGGCGGATGCCCTCCCGGTCGCGCACCGCGTAGGCCGCCAGGAGCGCGGCGAACAGCACCGGCACCGGGGCCGGTTCGGCGGGCCGTCGGGCGGCGCGTGCGAGCGCGGCCGTCTCGGTCGGGCGCGGGATGTGGCCGCGGCGGGTCACCGGGCACCCCCGAACCAGCGGCGGCGGCCGGCCGCGTCGCCGTCGCGGAGGACGCGCGCCCGGTGCCCGGCACGCCGGGCCGCGGCGGCACGTTCCTCGCGGGCCTGGCGGCGCGCGGCGCGCTCCTGCTCGCGGGTGGAGGCGTAGAGGCCGGGGGTGGTGGGGCGCTTGCCGAGTCCGAACATCAGCGGCCACCTCCGCGGATCCGGTCGGCCTCGTCGGCGAGCCGCTCGAGGACCTCGAGGTGCGCGCGGGTCAGCGCGGCGAACGCACGCACCTGGCCGGGGGTGAGCGATGCGGCCTCGCCGCCGATCTCGACCGCCACCAGGGGCAGGGGCTCGGGCTGCTGCGCGTACGGGCGTTGCGTGATCCACGCGTGCAGGTACCGGATGGGCCCGTGCGGGCCGTCGAAGGTGGCGGAGACTTCCGGCCCGTTGTGGGCGATGTCGGGCTTGAACTGGGCGCGGTCGGCGCGGTGGCCGACGCACCAGTCGGGCTCGTCGACTTCCAGAGACCTGGTGGTGAGGACGTTCACGTTCACCGTGCGGGGCAGGTGCTCGGTCATCGGCCCTCACCGCCGCGGCGGGTCGGGTCGCAGATCGGGCAGGCGTGGAAGGCGTCGGTGGACTCGTGGCAGGAGTCGACGCACCGCCGGCACCACGGAGTCTCGCCGTGCCGGGCGCGGCCGTCGAACCGGGTGTCTGCGGGGTCGAACGGCTTGCGGCACTTGCCGCAGGACGGCGGGGGCGGGGTGCCGTGGTGGCGGTATCCGGTGGGCGGGTGCTCGGCGAGCCGCTCGCGCAGGTAGGCGGTGGTCCAGGCCGGGTCGTCGCCGCGCTCGAGTACGCCCACGAGGGCGATCCGGGCGTGCATGACGCGCTCGTTCAGCACGCGGTCGTGCTGCTCGGTGTCGCCGATGGTGGCGGGGTGGGGGATGTTGAGGGCTTCGAGGACGGACGCGAGCAGCTCGCGCACGGGCCCGTCCGGGGTACGGTCCTGCATGGGTCTGACTCCTTGATCGGAAGGGGTTCGGATCAAGGCCCCGTCCGGAGCTTGCCTCTCCGGTTCGGGGCCGCCCCGTCTCACACGCGTCTCACACACGACGCGACGCGGGGTGGACTGACAGCGACTGACCGTGGAATCCGTGGACGGCATGGAAGCGTCGGAAGCGCCATATACAGCGGGTATGCTCCGTACACGTGACTGCTGCGCCCGCAAAGCCCCGTATCCCGAACGTCCTCGCCGGACGCTACGCCTCCGCCGAGCTCGCCACGCTCTGGTCCCCGGAGCAGAAGGTGAGGCTGGAGCGCCGGCTCTGGCTCGCCGTGCTGCGGGCCCAGAAGGACCTGGGGATCGACGTCCCGGACGCGGCGATCGCCGACTACGAACGCGTCCTCGACCAGGTCGACCTCGCCTCCGTCGCCGAGCGCGAGAAGGTCACCCGGCACGATGTGAAAGCACGGATCGAGGAGTTCAACGACCTCGCCGGGCACGAGCACGTCCACAAGGGCATGACGTCCCGCGATCTGACCGAGAACGTCGAACAGCTGCAGATCCGGCTCTCGCTGCAGCTGATGCGCGACCGCGCCGTGGCCGTGCTGGCGCGCCTCGGCAAGCTCGCGGGCGAGTACGGCGAGCTGGTCATGGCCGGCCGCTCCCACAACGTGGCCGCGCAGGCCACCACCCTCGGCAAGCGTTTCGCGACCGCCGCCGACGAGCTGCTCGTCGCCCTCGCACGGGTCGAGGAGCTGCTGGGCCGCTATCCGCTGCGCGGCATCAAGGGCCCGGTGGGTACGGCGCAGGACATGCTCGACCTGCTGGGCGGGGACGCCGGCAAGCTCGCGGAGCTCGAGCGGCGGATCGCCGGGCACCTGGGCTTCTCGCACGCCTTCACCTCGGTCGGCCAGGTCTACCCGCGCTCGCTCGACTACGAGGTCGTCACCACGCTGGTGCAGCTGGCGGCCGCGCCGTCGTCGCTGGCGAAGACGATCCGGCTGATGGCCGGGCACGAGCTGGTCACCGAGGGCTTCAAGCCCGGGCAGGTCGGGTCCTCGGCAATGCCGCACAAGATGAACACCCGCTCCTGCGAGCGCGTGAACGGCCTGATGGTGATCCTCCGCGGCTACGCCTCGATGACCGGCGAGCTGGCGGGCGACCAATGGAACGAGGGCGATGTGTCCTGCTCGGTGGTGCGCCGGGTCGCGCTGCCGGACGCGTTCTTCGCGCTGGACGGTCTGCTGGAGACGTTCCTGACCGTGCTCGACGAGTTCGGCGCCTTCCCCGCCGTGGTCGCCCGTGAGCTCGACCGCTATCTTCCGTTCCTCGCCACGACCAAGGTGCTGATGGCCTCGGTGCGCGCGGGCGTCGGCCGCGAGGTGGCCCACGAGGCGATCAAGGAGAACGCGGTCGCCTGCGCCCTCGCGATGCGCGAGCAGGGCGCCGAGCGCAACGAACTGCTGGACAGGCTGGCCGCCGACGAGCGTATCCCGCTCGACCGCGCGGGGCTGGACGCGCTCATGGCCGACAAGCTGTCCTTCACCGGCGCCGCGGCCGACCAGGTGGCATCGGTCGTCGGCCGTGTCGAGGACGTCGTGAAGCGGCACCCGGAGGCCGCCGGCTACACGCCGGGGGCGATCCTCTGACCCGGTTCACCCCGGCGGAGCTCGAGGCCGCCCGCGACCGTCTGGTGCCGGACGTGGTCGCGGACGGCCTCACCGTCCTCTTCTGCGGCATCAATCCGGGACTCATGACCGCGGCGACGGGCCATCACTTCGCCCGCCCCGGCAACCGGTTCTGGCCGGTGCTGCATCAATCCGGCTTCACCCCCCGGCTGTTGAAACCCTCGGAGCAGGACGAACTGCTCGGCTACGGACTCGGGATCACGAACGTGGTGGCCAGGGCGACCGCCCGGGCCGACGAACTCACCTCCCTGGAGTACCGGGAGGGCGGACGGATTCTCAGCGCCAAAGTGGCGCGGCTGCGGCCCACATGGCTGGCCGTGGTCGGGGTGACCGCGTACCGGACGGCCTTCGACGACCGTACGGCCCGGGTCGGCCCGCAGGAGCGGACGATCGGCGGCAGCCGGGTGTGGGTGCTGCCCAACCCCAGTGGGCTGAACGCACATTGGACGGCCGCGACGATGGCCGAGGAGTTCGGGCGGCTGAGGGAGGCCGCGGCGGCGTAGCGGTCAGGGCGGGTCCTGGTCCGTGACGGCCGCGAGGAGACGTATCTCGTCCGTCAAGTCGCGCTCGGCCACGCCGAGGGCCACCCACCGTCCGGCGCCGTCCACCTGCCACAGGCGCAGCTCGTGCACCAGGGCGCCGAGCGTCGCCCAGGGCTCCGGTATCTCCTCGCCACGGGCCATGCGCACACCGGCGGTCAGCGGCCCCCAGAACCGCCCCTGTCCCCACCGGCCGTCCAGCCTCCGGGCGATCGCCTCCTTCCAGGCGTCGAAGTCCTCCGCCGTCCGCTCCCGCTCCGCACCGTCCCCCGTCCGGAGACCGACGCTCGTCCGTAACACGACCACGTGGAACCCGGGTCCCCCGAAGCCCACGTCCGAACTGCCGCGCCGCGCGGGGAACTCCCGCGCGCACAGCAGGTCGATCGTGGCCAGGTGCCGGTCGATGGTCATGACTCCAGTAGACCAGCGCCCACTGACATCTGGCGGGGCCTCAGCGGCCTCCCGCATCAGGGGTCCCGGCGCTCCGGATCCCATGCTGCCGCGACCAGCGCCGCGCCCGCCCACACCGCCGTGACGGCGCGCCCCGTCCACGGGCCCGGCATTTCAGGTCCGTCCGCTCGCCCGGGCACCGGGGACGGCCCTGCCCACCGGGAGGCTCACGCCCCGGTGACCGGACCGGCGGCGAGGACGGGGCCCCGGATCGCCACCGCCTCGGCCGTGAACCAGCGGTCGCGTCGCGGCACCGCGCCCGGCGCCGGTCCGCGGGCCGCAGAGCCCGGCTCTCGCGGGGGTGCGCCGAGCCGAGTACGATCCGCCCAACACGCGCACGAGCTGGGAGGACGGACGTTGGGGCGGCTGACCGGCGGGGATCCCTCTCTGCTGCGGCGGATCAACTCCGCGGTGGTGCTGCACGCGCTGCGCGCCACGAACTGCGCGACGCTCACCGAGATCACCGGGGTGACCGGGCTGTCCCGGCCGACCGTCGAGGGCGTGGTCGAGGACCTGATCGAGGCCGGGCTCGTGGTCGAGAAGGCGGCAGAGGAGGGCGCCGCCCGACGGCAGGGGCGCCCGGCGCGCAGATTCCGGTTCCGGGCGGAGGCGGGCCATCTGCTGGGCCTGGACGTGGGCGCCCACCGGGTGACGGCGCTCCTTGCCGACCTCGACGGCCGGGAACTGGGCACGCTGTCCAAGGAGGTGGCCGAGACGGCGTCGGCGGACCAGCGCCTGGAGCGGCTGCGGGGCGCGGTCGCCGAGTTGCTGCGCCGGGCGGGGGTGGCCCGCGGCTCGCTGCGCGCGGTCGGCGTGGCCAGCCCGGGGATCGTGGAGGCGGACGGCACCGTGCGCCTGGGCACCGCCCTGCCGGAGTGGACCGGTCTGAAGCTGGGTGAACGCCTCAGCCGGTCCTTCAGATGCCCGGTGCTGGTCGAGAACGACGCCAACGCGGCGGCGGTCGCCGAGCACTGGAAGGGTGCCGCCACCGAGTCCGACGACGTGGTGTTCGTACTGGCCGGGCTGAGCCCGGGCGCGGGGGCGCTGATCGGGGGGCGGCTGCACCGCGGCTACGGCGGGGCGGCCGGGGAGATCGGGGCGCTGCACCTGCTGGGCCGCGGGGCGAGCCCGGAGACGCTGCTGTCGACGACGGACGAGCCGCTGCAACCGCTGGACGAGCAGCAGGTCGCCGACGTGTTCGCGCTCGCCCGCGACGGCGACCAACGGGCCCGCGCCGCGGTGGAGCGCTTCATCCAGCGGCTCGTGCACGACGTGGCGGCGCTCGTCCTCGCCCTCGACCCCGAACTGGTCGTCATCGGCGGCTGGGCGGCGGGCCTGGACGGCGTACTGGAGCCGCTGCGCCAGGAGCTGGCCCGCTACTGTCTGCGCCCGCCGAGGGTGGCGCTGTCCCGGCTGGGCGAGGCCGCGGTGGCGACGGGAGCGCTGCGGCTGGCGCTGGACCACGTGGAGGAGCAGCTGCTCACGGTGGAGGGCACGGTGACGGGACGGCGCTGATCTCGGTGCGTCGCGGGATCCGGGCGCGTGCACACGGCGGCGCCGCACCCCGGTGTCCCGGAGCGCGGCGGTCACCGGAGCGGCGGTCAGGAGGCGCAGCGGTCACCGGAGCGCGGCGGTCAGGAGGCGCGGCGCTCCGGGTCGTGGTGGATCTCGACGTCCCCGGCGTCGCCGAAGGTGAGGCGGCACGTGTCGGCGCGGTAGGTCGCGACGGAGACGGCCGCCGTACGGTCCTCGGCGTAGTAGCGGGTGGTGACGACGAGGACGGGCGCGCCGGGGAGCCGGTCGAGTTCCTTGGCGTCCTCGGCACTGGCCGACCCCAGCTCGACGGCCTGGTCCTGGCCCTCCAGTTCCAGACGCTGCAGCTCGCGCAGCACGGCCCGCGCGCGTGCGGCGCCGGAGGCCGCGTCGATGGCGGACAGGTCGGGCACCGAGGCGTCCGGGACGTAGAGCAGATCGGCGGCGACGGGCCGGCCGTGCGTCACCCGGGACCGGCGCACCGTGTGCACCCGCTCGTCCCTGCCGGTCTCCAGGAGGTCGGCCACCGCCCCGGGCGGGAGCGCGACCGTGCAGTCCACGGGCCGCCAGGCATCGCCGGGCGCGCCCGGCCAGGCGTGCGGGTCGGTGCCGACCGCCACCCCGACGCGCGGCGGGGCGACGGTCGTGCCGACGCCGCGGCGGCGCTGCAGCCGGCCTTCGAGTTCGAGCTGTTCGAGGGCCTGGCGGAGCGTGGCACGGGCGACGCCGAAACGGGCCGCGAGGTCCCTTTCGTTCGGCAGGATCTCACCTACGGAGAACTCGGAGTCGAGTGCTTCGGTGAGCACGGTCTTGAGGTGCCAGTACTTGGGCTCCGGCACCGATTCCAGCTGCGTGGTCCCCACCCTGTCCTCCGCAATCGCCGTGACCCGGCGGCGTTTTAGCGCCCTTGTTTATTAAAGGTTGTTGCACTTCTCTGCGACCATAGGGCGGCACCCACCCTTGGTCAAGACCAATCCTCGATCACCTGCCGACCGCGCAGGCGCGCTGCCGCAGGGCCTCCGCGGGCCCCTGGCCGGCTTCCAGCGGCGCGCCTTCACCTCGCGCAGCCGGTCGACGGCCGGCCGGGTGGCGGTCCGCACCGGGCAGGCTCGCGGCTCGCGCACGGCGCCCCGCTCGGCTCCGTACCGGCGCGGCCGGTCGCCGACGGCCGGCGGCGCCGTGCCGCGGGTTACCAGCCCGGGACTACCCGCCAGTAGTAGTTGCTGACAAGCTGTCTACGTAAGTTCGCCAGTGTGTCCCCAGACGAGGAGCAGCATGGCCGCCACGGTCTCCTTCAGCGTTCCCTCCCCGCACGGCCCGCGGACCGTGACCGTCTCCTACGCGCGCGTGGGCGCCGGGGAGCCCCTCCTCCTGCTGCACGGCATCGGCCATCACCGGCAGGCATGGGACCCGGTGGTGGACATCCTGGCGACCGAGCGGGACGTGATCGCGGTCGACCTTCCGGGCTTCGGCGCGTCCCCCGCCCTTCCGGACGGACTCGCCTACGACGTGCCGACCGTGGTACCCGCCCTCGGCTCGCTGTGCCGGGCGCTGGAGATCGACCGCCCGCATGTCGCGGGCAACTCCCTGGGCGGCCTGCTGGCCCTGGAACTGGGCCGTGAGAAGCTCGTACGGTCCGTCACCGCGCTCTCCCCCGCCGGATTCTGGACCCCGGCCGAGCGGCGGTACGCGTTCGCGGTGCTCCTCGCGATGCGGCACGCCGCGCGCAGGATGCCCCTGCCGGTGGTGGAACGGCTCTCCCGCACCGCAGCGGGGCGCACGGTGCTCACAAGCACCATCTACGCCCGCCCGCACCGCCGTTCACCCGAGGCCGTCGTCGCCGAGACGCTCGCGCTGGCCCGCGCCGAGGGGTTCGCCGAGACCCTCCGGGCGGGCACGTCCGTTCGGTTCACGGAGGACGTGCCCGGGCTGCCCGTCACCGTGGCCTGGGGCACCAGGGACCGGCTCCTGGTGCGCCGTCAGGGTGTCCGCGCCAAGCAGATCGTCCCCAGGGCCCGGCTGGTGCGGCTGCCGGGTTGCGGGCACGTTCCGATGAACGACGACCCCGCACTGGTCGCGAGGGTGATCCTGGACGGCAGCCGCTGAGCGTCCGAGGCGCAACGCGCCCGAGCCCAGGGCCACCCCGGCGCCCGCCAGCCCGCTGCCGACGGCCTGCGGCACCCCGTACGCGCCGGTGCCGACCACCGGCGCGGTGCAGGCGGCGGCGACCGGGATGAGGCCGGAGCAGAGCATGGCCCGCTCCGCTTTGATGCGCTGCATGGCCATGTACCAGCACACGAAGCCGACGACGGTGACGACCGCCGCCTGCACAGCAGCGCGTCGGCCTCCGTGCGGTCCGGCAGGCGCAACCGTCCGGGGCCGTCCACGAGGAGCCCGACGAGCGCCGACTCGGCCGCGGCGATGCCACTGACCGTGGCCGACAGCAGCCTCGGCACCAGAGGGCGCAGCACCGGCACGGCGAGCACCGCGAACCCGACCTCACCGACGAGTGCGCACGCGGAGTAGACGATTCCGGAGCCGTCGGTGCGGCCCCACCCCTGGACCGTGAAGGCGCCGGCGGCCACCAGCGACGCCCCGTGCAGCACGCGCCGCTGGGGCCGTCGCCCCTCCAGGAGCGGCACGACGACAACGACGACCACCGGGGCGCACCCGAGGAAGACCCCACCGCCCGGGACGCCATCGGGCTCTCGGCCGGTGCGGCGAGTGGGGGTGCCCCTGCTCGAAGAGCCCGGGGGAGCGTGCCGGGCGTCGCGACGGGGCGAACGTCGCCTGCCGGGGCACTGGCGGTGCGCGCACACCGGGGCGCCGGAAAAGGGGGCGGACGGCCCGGCAGCGTGCGGGAGGCGCGGCCCTCGCCGGACGCCGGGGCCGGCGCGGCGAGGTTCCCGGATGCGCGGGGTGAGTTGTTCACTTGCGGTTTCCGTGTGCGCTGCGGCGCACCAGTAGTTGTGACAGTGCCCATTGGCCGGAACACGTCCCTGGAGGCGCATCCATGTCACACCGTCCCTTCCCCGGCCGCCGCAGCGTCCTGCGCGGCTCGCTGGCCGCGTCGGCGGCCCTGACCCTGCCCGCCGCGCTCGGCGCGGCACCGGCGTTCGCCCTGTCGGGACGGCCGAAGGCCGGATGGGGCGCCCAGGCCGGAGACGTGAGCGCCCACTCCGGTCTCGTGTGGGTGCGCTCCGACCGTCCGGCCCGCATGATCGTCGAGACCGCCGCGACGGAGTCGTTCCGCAGTCCCCGCCGCTGGCAGGGCCCGCTGATCGGCGCGGACACGGACTTCACGGGCACCACACGGCTGCACGGACTCCCTGCAGGCGAGCAGATCCACTACCGGGTGCTCCTGGCCGACCCGGACGACCCGCGGCGCACCGGTGAGCCCGTGACGGGCACCTTCCGCACGGCGCCGCCCGGGCGGCGCCGCGGGGTGCGATTCCTGTGGTCCGGCGACCTGGCGGGCCAGGGCTGGGGCATCAACCCGGATCTCGGCGGCTACCGGATCTACAACACGATGGCGGGACTCGACCCGGACTTCTTCCTCCACAGCGGCGACAACATCTACGCCGACGGGCCGATCTCCCCCACCCAGGCCCTGCCCGACGGCGGCACCTGGCGGAACATCACCACCGAGGAGAAGTCCAAGGTCGCCGAGACCCTGGCCGAGTACCGCGGCAACTTCCGCTACAACCTGCTGGACGACAACCTCAGGCGGTTCAACGCCCAGGTGCCGTCGATCATCCAGTGGGACGACCACGAGGTGCGCAACAACTGGTACCCCGGCGAGGTCATCGCCTCCTCCGACAGCCGCTACACCGAGAAGAGCATCGACGTGCTCGCCGCCCGCGCCCGGCGCGCGTTCAGCGAGTACTTCCCCATCCCGACGCTGCGGCCGGGCGACGGCAACGGCCGGGTGTACCGGGTCGTGCGGCACGGTCCGCTGCTGGACGTCTTCGTCCTCGACATGCGCACCTACCGCAACGCCAACTCGCCCGACGACCAGACCGCCGATCCGCAGGGCATCCTGGGCGCCGAGCAGTTGGCGTGGCTCAAGCGGGAACTGCTGCGCTCGCGTGCGGTGTGGAAGGTGATCGCCGCCGACATGCCGCTCGGACTGATCGTGCCGGACACCACGGAGGGCAAGCCGAACATCGAGGCGGTGGCGCAGGGCGATCCGGGCGCGCCGCTCGGGCGGGAGCTGCAGATCGCGGAACTGCTCCGGTTCATCAAGCACCGGAGGATCACGGGCACGGTGTGGCTGACGGCCGACGTGCACTACACCTCGGCGCAGCACTACCAGCCCTCCCGCGCCGCCTTCACCGACTTCGAGCCGTTCTGGGAGTTCGTCTCGGGGCCGCTCAACGCCGGCGCGTTCCCGGCGAACACGCTCGACGGCACCTTCGGCCCGGAGCGTGTCTTCGTGAAGGCGCCGTCCGTGCCGAACGTCTCGCCCGCCGGCGGCTACCAGTTCTTCGGCCAGGTCGACATCGACGGGGACAGCGGGGAGCTGACGGTCCGGCTGCGCGAGCAGGACGGGACCGTGCTGTTCACACAGGTGCTGCAGCCGGGCCGCGTGGGCCAGTGACACGCCCGGGAAGGCCCTGACCCGAGGACGCGCCCGGCGGGACCGCCGAGGCCCGCCGGGACCGCGCCGACCGCCCCGTCGGCCACCGGCTCGCGTACCCTCGGACACCACGCCGCGCACCGGAGTCATCCCCCGGTGCGCGGCGTTCCGCCTGCCGCCCTCCCCTCGGAAGGCCGCCCCGGCGCTCATCAAGAGAACAACAAATAGGACAGAACGACACTTAACCGATCAGACACAAAGCGTTCGTGATCACGCAACACCCTTCCTTCACGGTGATTGCATGACTCCAGACGTATCCGATGTGACGCGGGCGCGGCACGGTCGCCCGGTGCACCACTGGCGACGGGACGTGGTCGAACTCGCCGCGCTCTTCACGGCGGTCGCGGTGGCGGACGTGACGGCCAACCTGATCGGGCACGGCCCCGACGGTCCCGCGCTGCTGGTGCTGTCCGCGGCGGTGCTGACCGCGACGGCCGGTTTCCACACCTGGTGGGCGCGCCGCCACGGTCATGCGCCGCCCCCGAGCGATACCGGCGCCCGGGCGCTCGCCGACGGGCAGCAGGCCGGGCCGTCCGACACCGACGCGGCCGCCGGGGCGACCGCGCTGTGGCGGATGCGGACGACGGTCAGGGACGAGCCGGGCTCGCTGGCCGCGCTGTGCACGGCGCTGGCCGGGCTGCGGGTGGACATCCTGACCCTGCAGACGCATCCACTGGCGCAGGGCACCGTGGACGAGTTCCTGCTGCGCGCACCGGCGGACCGGGACGCGGCCGGCATCACACGGGCCGTCTCTCTGGCCGGCGGTGCCGGGACCTGGATCGAGCGGGCCGACGCGCACGACCTGGTGGATGCGCCGACCCGAGTGCTCGGCCTCGCCATGCGCACCGCGCTGGACCCGGCCGAACTTCCGCTAGCATTGCGGCAGTTGCTTGGCCGGTGCACCATTCGCTCACTCCCCGCCGCCACCCTCGGCTCCGGCCCGGCACAGGACGGCGCTCCCTTCGAGGGGGCCTTGGAGGACACGGTGATGCGGCTGCGGGCACCGGAGGGCGGGGTGATCACGGTGGAGCGGCCGTATCTGCCGTTCACGCCCACCGAGTTCGCGCGGGCGCGGGCGCTCACGGAACTGGACGCGCGGCTCGGTCCGCGCATCCCGCGCGGACAGGACGTGCTGAGGCTTCCGGAGGGCGACGCGATCACCGTGCGGCGGGCCGACACCTCGGACCTCGACGCGGCCAAGGAGATGCACGCCCGCTGCTCGTCCCGCACACTGAGCATGCGCTACCACGGCCCGGTCAGGGACGCGGACCGCTACCTCAACCACCTCCTCAGCCCGCGCTTCGGCCGGACGCTGGCGGTGCAGACGGCGTCGGGCCGCATCGTCGGCCTCGGGCACCTCCTGTGGGACGGGGAGGAGACGGAGGTCGCGCTGCTCGTCGAGGACGGCTGGCAGCGACGCGGGATCGGCGGCGAACTTCTCGGGCGTCTGGTCGCGATGGCGGTCGAGGCCGGCTGCGAGAGCGTCTACGCGGTCACCCAGTCGTCCAACACGGGCATGATCGCCGCGATGCGCGGCCTCGGACTGCCCCTCGACTACCAGATCGAGGAGGGCACGCTCGTCATCACGGCTCGGCTGGACGCCACCCCGGTGGCCTCGCGCCCGCCGTACGGCCAGGCGCGCGAACAGCACAGCACGCCCGGCGCACGGGACTGACGGCACGCGCCGCGCGCACACGACGGACGCGACGGCCCGGCGGGCTCCGCCGGGCCGTTCGGCGTGCGGACGGGGCGGGGTGCCGGGCGCCGCCCCGCATCTCCGGTCCCACCGCCCCGCGGCCAAAGACGCGTGGCCTCCTTCCGCCGCACCTCCGCTCCTACCGCCCCGCGGTCTCCTTCCGTCGCACCCCGCCCCCGGCCCGCTCGGTACCCAGCGCGCCCTCCAGATCGGCCCACAGGTCCTCGACGTCCTCCAGTCCCACCGAGAGGCGCAGCAGCCGGTCACCGACCCCGGCGTCCCGGCGGTCGGTCGCGTCCACGATGCGGTGGCTGATGGACGCGGGGTGCTGGATGAGCGTGTCGACGCTGCCGAGGCTCACCGCCGGAGTGATCAGCCGCACCCCGGCGATGACCGCGTGGGGATCGCCGTGCACCTCGAAGGCGATCATCGCGCCGCCGATCCGGGGATAGTGGACACGGGCGACACGCGGGTCGGCGGCGAGCCGCCGGGCGAGTTCCGCGGCGGTGGCGGACGCGGCCCTGACCCGTACCGGCAGCGTGGACAGGCCGCGCAGCAGCAGATAGCCGGCCAGCGGGTGGAGCACCCCGCCCGTCGCGAACCGCACCTGGCGCAGCCGTCGCGCCAGTTCCTCGTCGCAGGCCACCACCCCGCCCATCACGTCGCCGTGCCCGCCGAGGTACTTCGTGGCACTGTGCAGCACCAGTCGTGCCCCCTGCCCGGCGGGACGCTGCAGCACGGGTGTGGCGAAGGTGTTGTCGACGAGCAGCGGCACCGAACCGCAGGCGTGGGCGACCGCGCGCAGGTCGATCTCCGCGAGCGTCGGATTGGCCGGGGACTCGACCAGCACGAGACCGGTGTCGGGACGCAGCGCGTCCGCGACGCCCTCCGGGTCGACCCAGGTCACCTCCGAGCCGAGCAGTCCGGCGGTGAGCAGATGGTCGCTGCAGCCGTACAGCGGTCGTACGGCGACGACATGGCGCAGCCCGAGCGCGTTCCGGGCGAGCAGGACGGCGCTCAGCGCGGCCATGCCGCTCGCGAAGGCGACCGCGCTCTCGGTGCCCTCCAGCCGGGCGAGCGCGGTCTCGAAGCGGGCGACGGTGGGATTGCCGAGCCGCGCGTAGACGGGCGTGCCCGTCAGCTCCGCGCCGTCGGCAGCGAAGGCGTCGAGCCGGGCGGCCTCGCCACGGCTGTCGTAGGAGGGGTAGGTCGTGGAGAGGTCCAGCGGCGCGGCGTGCAGGCCCTGGGCCGCGAGGTCCTCGCGGCCGGCGTGCACGGCCTCGGTGGCGAAGGCCCGGCGGGCGGGGTGGCCCGCGGCGACGCATCCGTCCTGCGCGTCGTACGCGTCATGAGTACGGGAATCCATGGGCGGCAGCCTGAACACCGAACGGGGTCTCGGCGCCGAAACCCGTGTTACGTTCGGAGTATGGCCGAATCAGTCGTACTGGACCCGGTGGATCTCCATCTGCTGCGGCTGTTGCAGAACGACGCCCGGACGACGTACCGCGACCTCGCCGCACAGGTCGGGGTCGCGCCCTCGACCTGTCTCGACCGGGTGGCCCGGCTGCGGCGCTCGGGAGTGATTCTCGGCCATCAGCTGCGGCTCGACCCTGCGAAGCTGGGCCGCGGCCTTGAGGCGTTGCTGTTGGTGCAGGTCAGACCGCATCGGCGGGAGCTGGTGGGGCCGTTCGTGGAGCGGATCCGTGCCCTGCCCGAGTCCCGTACCGTCTTCCATCTCACCGGACCCGACGACTACCTCGTGCATGTGGCGGTCGCGGACATGACGGATCTGCAGCGGCTGGTACTGGACGAGTTCACCGCCCGGCGCGAAGTGGCACGGGTGGAGACACGGTTGATCTTCCAGCAGTGGGACTGCGGCCCGCTGCTGCCGCCCGGCCACGCCTGAGGCCCTTCTGAACAGGCGTGAACCCAGCGAGGAATCCCCGTGACGTGGACCACGACGCCGTATGAGTATGGTCCGCATGTCAGACACCACCAAGAGCCTCCTTCCCCGGGAGGTCGCCGACGCCTACGTCGACGCCCTCGTCGCCCTCGACCCGATCACCGGCACGTACCTCGGCGTGAAGGAGAGTTCGAGCAGACTTCCCGACACCTCGCCCGCGGGCCAGGAGGCGCTCGCCGAGCTGGCGCGGGAGACCCTCGCGCGGCTCGACGAGGCGGAGCGCCGCCCAGGCGCGGACAGTGACATCGAGCGCCGGTGCGCGCGCCTGCTGCGCGAGCGGCTCACGGCCGAACTCGCCGTGCACGAGGCCGACGAGGGCCTGCGGACAGTGGGCAACATGCACACCGCGGTGCACAGCGTGCGCGAGGTCTTCACGCTGACCCCGGTCGCGACGGAGGAGGACTGGGCGGCGGTCGCCGAGCGGCTGCGCGCCGTGCCGGCCGCCGTGCGCGGCTACCGCGACTCCCTCGCCCTGGGCCTGGAGCGCAAGCTGTACGCCGGCCCGCGGCCGACGGCCACCTTCGTCGAGCAGCTCTCCGAGTGGTCCGACACGGACGGGCAGGGCCGCGGCTGGTTCGAGGACTTCGCGTCCCAGGGCCCCGAGTCCCTGCGTACGGAGCTGGACGAGGCCGCCCGTGCGGCGACCGCGGCCGTCGTCGGACTGAGGGACTGGATGCGTGACGTGTACGCGCCGACGATCGAGGGCGCGCCGAACACGGTGGGCCGCGAGCGCTACGCCCGCTGGGCGCGCTACTTCAACGGCACGGACCTGGACCTCGACGAGGCGTACGCGTACGGCTGGTCCGAGTACCACCGCCTCCTCGGCGAGATGAAGAAGGAGGCCGAGAAGGTCCTCCCCGGCGCCGCGACCCCGTGGGCGGCGCTCGCCCACCTCGACGAGCACGGCACCCACATCGAGGGCGTCGAGGAGGTGCGGGTGTGGCTGCAGGGACTCATGGACCAGGCGATCGAGGCGCTCGACGGCACCCACTTCGAACTCGCCGAACGGGTGCGGAAGGTGGAGGCGTGCATCGCGCCGCCGGGCAGCGCGGCCGCGCCGTACTACACGGCTCCGTCCGCCGACTTCTCCCGCCCGGGCCGGACCTGGCTGCCGACCATGGGGCAGACCCGGTTCCCGGTCTACGACCTCGTCTCGACCTGGTACCACGAGGGCGTCCCCGGCCACCACCTCCAGCTGGCCCAGTGGGTGCACGTGGCCGACGACCTCTCCCGGTACCAGGCGACGGTGGGCGGCGTCAGCGCCAACGCGGAGGGCTGGGCCCTGTACGCGGAGCGCCTCATGGACGAGCTGGGCTTCCTCACGGATCCGGAGCAGCGGCTCGGCTACCTGGACGCACAGATGATGCGGGCGGTCCGGGTCATCATCGACATCGGCATGCACCTGGAGCTGGAGATCCCGGCGGACTCGCCGTTCCACCCGGGCGAGCGCTGGACGCCGGAGCTGGCGCACGAGTTCTTCGGCTCCCACAGCAGCCGTCCCGCGGACTTCGTCGAGAGCGAGCTGATCCGGTACCTGTCGATGCCGGGCCAGGCAATCGGTTACAAGCTGGGCGAGCGGGCCTGGCTGCTGGGCCGGGAGAACGCCAGGAAGCGCCACGGCGACGCGTTCGACGCGAAGGCGTGGCACATGGCGGCGCTCTCGCAGGGTTCACTGGGCCTGGACGACCTGGTGGACGAACTGTCCCGGCTCTGACCGCGCGTCCGGTGGCCGGGCCGTGCCCTCGGCGCGGGCCCGGCCACCGGCGCCGGATGCCGCCCTGCGGGCCGATGAGCCCGCGGTCCGCCCCTGACCGCCGGCCCGCGCACCGCCGGTCCCGGGCTCAGGCCCCCGTCCGCCACATCTGCACGAGGCCCACCCATACCTCGGGACCGGGCTCCACGTACGCCGCCCGTACCGTGTACCGTCCCGGCTCCAGCGATACGCGCAGATGGTCGGTGCGCACGGACTCGTTCCCCGGCCAGGCGGCGTCGAAGAGCACCACCGGGCCCGGCACGTCCCACTGCACCTCCGGCTCCCACTCCGCGGCCTCGAGCGCCTGGGGGACCCGGGCGAGCAGCGCGGCCTCGGAGTCCGCGGCGCACCAGCGTACGAACGTGCCGTGCTCCGGCAGGAAGGCGGTGGAGGCGGGATCGTCGCCCAGCACCAGGGCGCGGGTGTCGCCGACCGGCAGCAGCCCGATCTGCCCGTCGACCTCGCAGGCCCGGTCGTAGTCGGAGGACAGTTCGTCGCCGTCGGCGCCCGCCCAGAACGGCAGCACCACCTCGGGTATCGCGATCAGTGGCCCGCCGCCCGACTCCACCCACTCGACCGCACCTGGATCCGCATATCTGACCATGCCCAGAAGCTACACGCAGGGACGGTGGCGGAGTCATGGGTTCCGTTCGGTCAGCATCCGCAATCCGCCGCCTCGTCGGGGGCCGTGAGCAAGTCCGCCGCGCGGCGTTCGCGGCCCCCGCGGTTCTCGTACTCGAACCCCTCGCGCACCCAGTACTCGAAGCCGCCGAGCATCTCCTTGACCTGGAAGCCGAGTTCGGCGAGGGCCAGGGCCGCCCGGGTCGCGCCGTTGCAGCCCGGCCCCCAGCAGTACGTGACCACCGGGACGGCCCTGTCGAGCAGTTGCCCGGCCTGCTCGGGGATGAGCGCGGTGGGCAGGTGCACCGCACCGGGGATGTGGCCCTGGTCCCAGGACGCCGTGGAACGCGAGTCGAGGACGACGAAGCCGGGGTCGCCGTCGGCCGAGAGCGCGGCGGCTACATCGGACACGTCCGCGTGGAAGGCGAGGCTCGCCCGGAAGTGGGCGGCGGCGGTGGCCGGGGCGGCCGGGGGCACCCCCGGCACGGGGTTCACGGTGGTCGTGGTGGTCGCGTCGGTCGTCGTGGTCATGGTTCCGTGGTCCTTCCCCGTCCCGCGGCTCCGGCGCGCCGTCCGCTCCGGCCACCTCGGGTCCGATGGCTGAAAATCTATGGCCGCCGCTCCCTGGGCTGAAGAAGAGATCCATGGTCCTCCTCTTGATCGGCCGGTGATTCCCCTGCTATTCATCGGCAATGACCGCGTATTCCCCGGACGCCACCGACTGGCGCATCCTCGACGTCCTCCAGCGGGAGGGCCGCGCCAGCTTCGCGGAGCTGGCCCGTGCCGTCTCCATGTCGGCGAGCGCGGTCACCGACCGGGTGCGCCGGCTGGAGGAGGCCGGTGTCATCCAGGGGTACGCGGCGGTCGTCGACCCGGAGCGGCTGGGCCTGCCGATCCTGGCGTTCGTGCGGCTGCGCTACCCCAACGGCAACTACAAGCCGTTCCACGACCTCGTCGCCGCCACGCCCGAGATCCTGGAGGCGCACCACGTCACCGGTGACGACTGCTTCGTCATCAAGGTCGCGGCACGTTCGATGAGGCACCTGGAGGAGGTGTCCGGCAGGATCGGCACGCTGGGTTCGGTGACGACGAGCGTCGTCTACTCGTCGCCCCTGCCCCGCCGCCCCCTCGGCCGCTGAGCCGGTCTCAGCCCGCTCCTCGCTGCCGCACCACCGAGCCCGTCCGGCCCTTCACAACCTCCAGCTGCGCATGGATACGCCGCCGCAGGTCCGCCACATGGCTGACGATGCCGACGCTGCGGTCCCGCTCCCGCAGGGAGTCGAGCACGTCGAGGACCTCGTCGAGGGTCTGGTCGTCGAGGCTGCCGAACCCCTCGTCGATGAAGAGGGTGTCCAGACGGACCCCGCCGGCCTCGTCGGTGACGACGTCCGCGAGACCGAGGGCGAGCGCGAGCGAGGCGAAGAACGTCTCGCCTCCGGAGAGGGTCGCCGTGTCGCGCTCCCGCCCGGTCCACGCGTCGACGACGTGCAGTCCGAGGCCGCTGCGGCCCCGTCCTGAGCGGTCGTCGGAGTGGACGAGGGTGTAGCGGCCGGAGGACATGCGCTGCAGCCGCACGGTCGCGGCGGCCGCCACCTGTTCGAGGCGGGCGGCGAGCACATAGGACTCCAGGCGCATTCTGCGTCCGTTGTCCGCGGAGGTGCCGGCCACCAGGGATGCCAGCCTGGCCACCCGGTCGTACTCCCCGCGCAGCGGCGCCAGCCGCCGCACGGAGGCGGTCGCGCGCGCGGACAGCCGGTCCAGTTCGGCGCAGCGGCGGGC
>NZ_JBHUDX010000047.1:0-104922 GCF_042678285.1 Streptomyces caeni | reverse complement strand
CGCCGGGGTGCGTGCGGGGTCGACGCGCGCCGCGGTGCGGCCAGGGGCCGCAGGCGGCGCCGGACGACCGCGGCTCGTGCCCGGGACCGGTGACGCGGCTGCGGGTCGTCGTCCCGGACGCCGGTCCCGGACGTCGCGTCCCGCCCCTGGCCGGGGGCGGTGGCCGGAGGTCGTGGCCTGGGGGTCGGGGGTTGCGTGCCTGGCGTTGGTCGGCGTGGCCCGGCGGCCAGGCGCGCGGCGAGCGTCGCTGGAAGCCGGATCCCTGCCCCTGACGCCGGGCGCCGGCCTCGGAGACCGCATCCCCTGCCTGGACCCCGGCGCCGTCGGCCCGGACCCCGGACCCCAGGCCCCGACCCCGCCGGCCCGGACCTCGGCCCTGTCGTCCCGGGTCCCGGACCTCGGCCCTGTCGGCCCGGACCTCGGCCCTGTCGGCCCGGGTCCCGGCCCTGTCGGCCCGGACCTCGGTCCTGTCGGCCCGGGTCCCGGACCTCGGCCCTGTCGGCCCGGACCTCGGCCCCGTCGGCCCGGTGTCTCACGGGTCGGTGAGGTGGGCTTGCTCCACGGTCGTCAGGTGGGCCGAGCCCGTTCCGTCCGGGCGGGCCCGCAGTACCCGCAGTGACGCGGAACGGCCGCGCAGGGTCAGGGTCATGAGCTGGTTGCCGAACCACGGGCCGCCCGTCCGGCGCCAGTCGAGGCCGGGTAGCACGCCCCGGCCGTGCCGGGCGATACGGCGGCCCAGGGCGCGTCCCGGGCCGCTCCAGCCGAGACGGAAGCCCAGTCTGATGGCCAGCGGGACGGAGTTGTGCACGGGGGAGCAGGTCAGCTGGAGGACGCGGGCGTCGGGGCCGCCACCCGGCCACTCGGGCTCCGCGATGTACGCGTGGTGCACATCGCCGGACAGCAGGCACACGCTCGCCGGGGCGCCCGGCCCCGTACCGGCCTCGGCGACGAGCTCCGCCAGCGCCTGGAAGGACTCGGGGAAGGCCGCCCAGTGCTCCAAGTCGGCCAGGCGGCGCAGGCGTTCGCCGTAACGGGCCCAGCGCTCGCCGCGCTCGCCGCGGCACAGGGCGGCACTCCACGCCTCGGCGTCGTGCACCAGGTGGGGGAGCAGCCAGGGCAGGGAGGTGCCGATCAGCAGGTGGTCGCAGGTGTCACGCGCGCCGAGGGCCTGCTGCCGGAGCCACTCCGCCTCCGCCGGATCGAGCATCGACCGGCCGCCCTCGTCGAGGACCCGCGCCGCGCGGGTGTCGAGCATGACGACCCGGACGCGGCCGAAGTCCCGGCGGTAGCTCCAGCGGACCGAGGAGGGGTCGGCGTCGGCCTGGGCGGCGTACGCGCGCAGCACGTCCGTGCCGTCCGGGGTCCTGCGCACGGCCGCGTACAGCGGGTCCTCGGCCAGCTGGGCCGGGGACAGGTTGCCGAGGTGCTGGTGGACCCAGTACGACATCAGGCCGCTCAGCAGCCGCTCGCGCCACCACGAGGTGGCGCGCATGTCGGCGAGCCAGGACGCGCTGGTGTTCCAGTCGTCGATGATGTCGTGGTCGTCGAAGATCATGCAGCTGGGCACGGTGGACAGCAGCCAGCGGACCTCGGGGTCCAGCCAGGACTCGCGGTAGAGCCAGGTGTACTCCTCGTAGTCCGCCACCTGGCCGTTCGGCGGGTGGGCGAGACCGCGGCGGGCGGCGATCCGGTCGCGGATCGTCGCGGATGTCTCGTCCGCGTACACCTGGTCGCCCAACAGCAGCAGCACATCGGGGCGTTCGGCGTCCGGGTCGGCGGCGAGGCCCGCCGCCAGCGTGTCCAGCGCGTCGGGCCCCAGCCCCACCCGGTCCCTCTCGCCGACGGGAGGCGCGGCCCAGCGGCAGGAGCCGAAGGTGACGCGGACCACCTCGGGATCGGACGTGCGGATCACGGAGGGCGGGAAGGACGAGTCGGGCAGCGGCCACACGGGCGTCCCGTCCAGCAGCACCTCGTACGCCTCGGCGGTGCCGGGTGCGAGGCCCGCCACCGGCACGATCGCGTAGTGGTGCCCGGCGATCTGGAAGGTGCGGGCCGTGCCGCGGGCGCCGCCGGCACAGCGCACCTCGGCGGTGCACGGGCGGCTCGCCTCGACCCAGACCGTCGCGGACGACTCGTCCACGTATCTCAGCAGCGGCCCCAGGCGCAGACTCGTCGCCATGGCGATCACTCCCCTCCGTCGCCCCGTACGGTACGGGGCGACGGAGGGGCGCGGGGAGGGTCCGGAGGCCCCGGGGGGCTCAGCAGTTCGCGAGATAGCTCTGGAGCGCGCTCTTCTCGGCCGAGTCGACGGAGAGGCCGTAGTAGTACTTCACCTGCACCCAGGCGCGGACGTAGGTGCAGACGTAGGCGGACCGGGACGGGACCCACGTGGCGGGGTCCTGGTCGCCCTTCGCCTGGTTGACGTTGTCCGTGACGGCGATGAGCTGCGGGCGGGTCAGGTCGTTGGCGAACGCCCGGCGCCGGGACGTCGTCCACGCGCTCGCGCCGGAGTCCCACGCCTCCGCGAGCGGCACGAGGTGGTCGATGTCCACGTCGGAGGCGGCGGTCCAGGTGGCGCCGTCGTACGGGGAGTACCAGCTTCCGCTGGTGGCGGCGCAGGAGGAGTTGGTGACGACGTTCGTGCCGTCGCGCTTGAGGACGGTCTCGCGGGTGTTGCAGGTGCCGCTGATGGTGATCCAGTGGGGGAAGAGGTCGCGGCTGTAGCCGGTGCGGTTCTCCGCCGCCACGGTGAGCGAGGCCAGGTAGCTGCGGGCGGTGGCGGCGCTGACCGGGGTGGGGAGTGCGGCCGAGGCGGTCGGACCGTTGAGGAGTCCGACCGAGGCTATGAGTCCGGTGAGGGCGGCCAGGACGCCGAGGCGTCGACGCGCGTAGACCTTGGGCATTGGGGACTCCCTTGTGGGGTGGGGTGTCGAGCTGCGGGCGGGGAATGCTCGCGAGGGGGCGTTGCCGGAAGGTGTGGTTTCGGTAAGAAGTTAATGACGAGTACATGACACTACAAGGGGTGCGGCGTGACTTTTGTCGCACGGGTGGCGTCCGGTGGTCGCTTACCATGGACGGCGCAGAAGGGGAGTAGCTCTTCGCCGGACCGTCGACATACTGCTCAGCTCGCCTGAGCCGGCGCCCGGAGACTGACCCGTACGGGTCGGCCAGCGAGACCTTCGGCCAGCAGTGCACGCCCGTGCCCCACGGTACGGGCGACCCGTGTGCTGCCGTGCCGAGGTGTCGCAGCAGTCAAGCACTCTCGGCGGGGCGGCCCCGACCGATTGAGGAACCTTGATCAGCATCACCGTCCTGGCGCTCGCCTTCGGCGTCGTCTTCCTGGCCGAACTGCCGGACAAGACGGCCCTGGCCGGGCTTGTCCTCGGCACCCGCTACCGCGCCTCGTACGTCTTCGCCGGTGTCGCCGCCGCCTTCCTGCTGCACGTCACGCTCGCCGTCGCTGCGGGCAGCGTGCTGACCCTGCTGCCGCAGCGGATCGTGCACGCGCTCACCGGTGTGCTCTTCCTCGGCGGCGCCGCCGTGCTGCTGCTGAAGAAGGGCGAGGGCGAGGAGGAGATCCGGCGGCCCGAGAACCAGAGCTTCTGGAAGGTGTCGGCGGCCGGGTTCATGCTCATCCTGGTCGCCGAGTTCGGGGACCTGACCCAGATCATGACGGCGAACCTTGCGGCCCGTTACGACTCACCGCTGTCCGTGGGCCTTGGTGCGGTGCTCGCCCTGTGGGCGGTCGCGGGTCTCGGGATCGTCGGCGGCAGGGCGCTGATGAAGAGGGTGCCGCTGCGGCTGATCACGAAGGTCGCGGTGCTGCTGATGACGGGTCTCGGGGTGTGGAGCCTGTACGAGGCCGTGGCCGCGTGACGTGACGCGAAGTGAAGCGGCGGGGCCGGGGTGGGGCGGTGGCCGCCGGACGGGTCCGCGGTGTCCCGCCGGCCGCCTGGCGGTGACCGGCTGGTGTCCCTGCGGTGTCCGTCCCGGAGAGGGCCGCGTCGGTGCAGGTCGGAGGCGGTGGCGGGATGGACGGCTGTTTTGTATCGTGTAGGAACAAAGTGGCTCCCGCCCGCACCTCCCTGACCGGTGGGCGGGGCCGCCTTGTCTCCCCGGGGCCCTGCCGGTCCCCTTCCCGCGCCCTGGAGCCATGCCGATGACGGCCACGACCGTTCTCACCGCCCGCGCCCTGCTGCTGGACATGGACGGCACCCTCGTCAACTCCGATGCCGTCGTGGAGCGCTGCTGGCGACGCTGGGCCGAGCGGCACGGGCTGGACGCCGACGAGGTGCTGAGGGTCGTGCACGGCCGGCAGGGCCACGCCTCGATGGCCGTACTGCTGCCCGACCGTCCCATGGAGCAGAACCATGCGGACAACGCCCGCATGCTCGCCGAGGAGACCGCCGACATGGACGGCGTGGTCGAGATCCCCGGCGCCGCCGCCTTCCTCGCCTCCCTCGCCGGGCTGCCGCACGCCCTCGTCACCTCCGCGGACGTCGCGCTGTCCACCGCGCGCATGACGGCCGCGGGGCTGGCGCCGCCGGACGTGCGGATCACCGCCGAGTGCGTGGGCGCGAGCAAGCCGGACCCCGAGGGCTTCCTCAAGGGCGCCGCCGAACTGGGCGTCGCGCCGGGGGACTGCGTCGTCTTCGAGGACTCCGGCGTGGGCATCGCCGCGGGGCGCGCCGCCGGGATGCGAGTGGTCGGGGTCGGCCCCCGGGCCCGTGCGCACCACCCCGACGTCCTCGTCCGGGACCTCACGCGGGTGCGCGCGGCGGGCACGGCGGACGGCGGGATCTCCCTGCGCATCGGCTGACCGGACCGCCGGCCGGACCGCCGGCCGGACCGCCGGCCGGACCGCCGGCCGGACCACCGACCGGACCGCGGCTCCCGGGCCGACGGGGCGTCCGCTCTGCGGGACTCAGGGCTGGGTCGTCTCCGACTCCAGTCTCGCCCTCGTCGCCGGCCCGTACACCCCCGGTGCGTCCTGTCTGATGCCGCGGCCGAACTGGTAGTTGCGGACGGCGTACTCCACGTGCCTGCCGTAGTTGCCGTCCGCGGGACCGAAGTACAGGCCCACCTGGCGCAGGCGCAGCTGCAGTTCGGTGACCTCGGGACCCCTGTCGCCGGGGCGCAGCACCGGGGCGCTCTTTTCGTTCGTGGCCGGGGATGCCGTGGCGGTGGTCTGCGCGGGCGGGGCGTGGCTCGCCGTGGCCGAGGGTGACGGGCTCGGTGACGCCGTCGACGGCGACGCCGAGGGTGACGGGCTGTCGCTCGGTGACGGCGCAGGGCTCGCCGAGGGTGTGGCCGAGGACGCAGTGGGCGCCGGCGTCGTCGGGCCGTCCGACGGTTTCTCCGGCACGCTCGCGCGTATGTCCTCGGGCAGTGCTCTGGCCCGTTCCGGCGGGTCGTACGAGAACAGCCCGCCGGCGATCCCCGCGGTCGCCACCACCGCGGCGACCGCCCCGCCGGCGGCCAGCAGCACGGTGGTGCGCCGCGGTCGCAGCGGTCGCCGGGGCGCCGTGCCGTCCGCTCGCTCCGGGCCGGCCGGCGCCGAGGGCACGGCGGTGAGCCGCATGGTCTCGTCGGGCGCGATCCCGGGGGACATACTCCCCTCCGGCGCGGCTGCGCGCCGCCCCGTGCCGTCGTCCGTCACGGCGGCAAGCCGCATCGTCCGGTCGGCGGACGCCGGGGCCCGCTCGGAGTCGTCCGTCCGCAGGGCGGCCAGCCGCATCGTCTCGTCGGCGGGCGCCGGGGCCCGCCCCGACCCGTCCCGCACGGCGGCAAGCTGCATCGTCTCGTCCGGTTCCGCCGCGCCCCCGGGCGACTCCCGCGCGGCCGGTTCCGACGATGCGGGAGCCCGTGTCCGCGTGGTGGCGACCTCCGTCTCCACGGGAGCCTGTGTCTCCGCGGCGGTGACCTCCAGCTCCACGTACGGCCGGATGCGCAGCGGATCGAAGTCCTCGGCCGTCGCCGCGTCCGCCGTGCGCGCGTCCCGGAGCGCGTCGGACGCCCGTCGGGTGCACGCGCACGACGGTGTGCCGTCGGGCCGCCGCGGTGCCGCGCACTCCGGGCAGGTCCGTCCGTTCGTTCCGCTCACGCGTGGGTCCCCTCCCGCCGAATGTGCAGAGATTATGCAGATCTCCCGCACGCAATCTCCCGGGAACCCCCGGAACCGCCGCCTCCCATCGGGACTCAACAGGCCATAACCGGTCACACCGATCAGGATGAGAGAGCAGAGAGCGCAGGATGGACGAGTGACCCCGGGGCGCGCGGGCACAGTGCCCGGTCCCGGGTGCACCAGGGCCGTACGGCCCGTGCACGGGAGATCTCCATGACCGACGACACGCAGGGCAGGACGGGGGAGGCCGAGGCGGCGGGCGCGGCGGCGGCCGCCGCACGGCACCACGCGGCGCCCGGGCGGGAAGAGGTGCACGGCGGCGTCCTCGTCTCCATCGGCGCGCTGCTGCTGGGCATGCTGCTCGCCGCCCTCGACCAGACGATCGTGTCCACCGCGCTGCCCACCATCGTCAGCGACCTCGGCGGTCTCGAACACCTGTCATGGGTGGTCACCGCGTATCTCCTCGCGTCGACCGCGGCCACCCCCCTGTGGGGCAAACTCGGCGACCAGTACGGCCGCAAGAAGCTGTTCCAGGCCGCCGTCGTGCTCTTCCTGGCCGGCTCCGCGCTGTGCGGCACGGCGCAGAACATGCCTCAGCTCATCGCCTTCCGCGCCGTCCAGGGCCTCGGTGGCGGCGGGCTCATGGTGCTGTCGATGGCGATCGTCGGCGATATCGTCCCGCCGCGCGAGCGGGGCCGTTACCAGGGGCTCTTCGGTGCCGTCTTCGGCACGACCAGCGTGCTCGGGCCGCTTCTCGGCGGGCTGTTCACCCAGCACCTCAGCTGGCGCTGGGTGTTCTACGTCAACCTGCCCGTGGGCATCGTCGCCCTCGCGGTCATCGCGGCCGTGCTGCGCATCCCGGGGAAGGCCGAACGGCATGTCATCGACTACCTCGGCACCGTCCTCATCGCCGCCGTCGCCACCTGCCTGGTGCTGGTCGCCTCCCTCGGCGGCACCACCTGGGGCTGGGGCTCGCCGCAGATCATCGGCCTCGTCGTCCTCGGCGCCGTTCTGCTGCTGGCCTTCGTACCGGTCGAGCGCGCGGCGGCCGAGCCTGTCCTGCCGCTGAAGCTCTTCGGCATCCGCACCTTCACGCTCTCCGCCGTCATCAGCTTCATCGTCGGCTTCGCCATGTTCGGGGCGATGACCTATCTGCCGACCTTCCTGCAGGTCGTCCAGCAGGTGAGCCCGACCATGTCCGGTGTGCACATGCTGCCGATGGTGGCGGGCATGCTGCTGTCCTCGACCGCCTCCGGGCAGATCGTCAGCCGCACCGGCCGGTGGAAGGTGTTCCCGGTCACGGGCACCGCCGTCACCACGATCGGCCTGCTCCTGCTCCACCGGCTCGACGAACACAGCAGCACCGCGGAGATGAGCGGCTACTTCTTCGTCTTCGGGCTGGGCCTCGGCCTCGTGATGCAGGTCCTGGTACTGATCGTGCAGAACGCCGTGGCCTACGAGGACCTCGGCGTGGCCACCTCCGGCGCCACCTTCTTCCGCTCCATCGGCGCCTCGTTCGGAGTGGCCGTCTTCGGCGCGGTCTTCGCCGGCCACCTCGGCGGCCGGCTCACGGCGGCGCTCGCCGGGCGCCCGCTGCCGGCCGGTGTCACCGCGGACACCCTGAAGGCCGACCCGCGCGGCATCGCGGCCCTCCCCGCCGCCCTGCGGCTCGCCGTCCTGCACGTGTTCGCGTCGTCGATCACCGATGTCTTCCTCTACGCGGCCCCGGTCGCCCTTCTCGGCTTCGTGCTGGCGTGGTTCCTGCGCGAGGACCGGCTGCGCGGCTCGGTGACCGCGCCGGACGTGACGGAGACGCTGGCGAGCAACCCGGTGCAGCGCTCGTCGTACGACGAGGTGTGCCGGGCGCTGTCCGTGCTCGGCTCGCGGGAGGGGCGGCACGAGATCTACCAGAAGATCACCCGACGGGCCGGGTACGATCTGCTGCCCGCGGCGAGCTGGCTGCTGCTGCGGATGAAGAAGTACGGCTGGGCCGAGCCGGGGATGCTCGCCGAGCGCAGCGCGGTACCGCTGAACGTCGTCCTCGCCGCGGAACGGCAGGTGGAGGAGCGGCATCTGGCGGTGCGTGAAGGACTCGACCTCGTCCTGACCGCGGAGGGCCGCCAGGTCGCCGAACGCCTGGCCGCCGCCCGCGAGGAGTCCTTGGCCGAGCTGCTCGGCGACTGGTGGGGGCCGGACCGCCCGACCGACCTGATCAAGCTGGTCCAGGAAATCAACGCGGAGTTGTGCGGCTCGGACGCGGAACGCCCGCAGGAGGACACGGGGACGCGCTCGCCCCGGCGCCCGGGGTGAGACGTGGTGCGGAAGGCCGTGGTCGGGCTTCAGCCCGAGGAGCAGGCCCGAGGAGCAGGTCAGGACAGCCGTTTGCCGAACCAGTGCTCCGCGTACGGCTGGTCGTTGTGCGGCTCTGTCTCCGCATAGCCGAGGCTGGCGTACAGGGTGCGGGCCTCCACCAGGTCGTGGCGGGTGTCGAGCACCATCCGCCGCGCGCCGAGCGCCCGGGCCGCGCTCTCGGCGGCGGCCACGAGGAGCGGGGCGCCGCCCTTGCCGCGCCACTCCTCGTGCAGGAAGACCCGCTTGAGTTCGGCCGTGTCCGGGTCCGTCAGGCGGATGCCCGCGGTGCCCGCCGGTGCGCCCTCGTACCGCGCCACCAGGAGCACCCCGCCCGGCGGGGCCAGATAGGCGCCGGTGTCCGCGGCGATCTCCCGCTCCAGTTCGGCCGGGTCGGTGCGGCGCCCTTCGTGCAGGAGGTACCAGCGGTCGCTGACCTCCGTGTAGTACGCCCGCCAGAGGGCGGCGGCGACAGGGGAATCGAAGCGTTCCGGGGTGACGGTCCAGGCCATGCCGGACATTGTCGGGAGGGGCCGGGCGGGCCACGCAACCGGATATCGGGGGCGCCGCCGTGCGCGGACCGGGGCCGGGCGGCCCGCACCCCTACAGGGTCCGCGCCCCTGCCAGGCCCTCAGCCCTGCCGGCGCTCGCGCCAGTTCCGGACGATCTCCTCGACGTCGTACGGCTTGAGGCCCAGCGGCGGGCCCGGCGGCGGCTGGAACATCATGGCGCGGATCTTCGTGTTGAGGGCCTCGACCAGCCGGCGCACCGCTCGCTCGGACGGCGCCGCCGCGGTCGCCGCCAAGGTGTCCTCCGCTTCCTTGCGCAGCTCTAGCGTCGGCGGCAGGACCGCCACCCCCTCGCGGGCCATCTTCCGCTTGATCCACCACAGTTCGTCGTATTCCGTCTCCGTGAGGGCCGGTGACGGCTTGCCCGCGCCGGGGAGGTTCGCGAACTCCCCGCGCGCCTCGGCGTCGCGGATCTGATGTTCGACATAGGACTCGAAGCTGACACCGGGTGGCTTGCGCTCGGTCATGGATCCATTGTGCCGGATGTCACCCGACGGGGTGATCGGGCGAATTATCATTCCGCAGCGGTACGCCGGACCGTCCGGCCGCGTACCACTGGACCGCCGCACTCAGGAGGAGCGCACGTGCTCGAACTCACCATGGCCTCGGTGTCCGGGGCGGACGCCGGGGCGACGGCCGGGATGCTGATGGCCGACGCGCCGAGCGAGCCAGGCTCCGTGCTGCGGGTGGGCAGGGACAAGTCCGTGTGCCGGCTGGCCACTCCGGACGACTGGCTGTTCGTCTCGCGCGTCCACCTGGAGTTCTTGTGCGGGCAGGACGGAGGATGGCAGGTCACGTGGCTGCGCGGCTCGCATGCCGAGCCCTCCTCCGAGGTGCGGCTGGCCCTGGCCGGCCTCCCCGCACAGTCCCTCCCCTACGGCGGTACCGCCATGCTCCCGCGCGGCAGCTCGGGTGAGCTGATCGTCCAGGACCGCACGGGCCCCCGCAGCATCAACGTGGGCTTCTTCCACGAGGTGTAGCGGGGCCCGGCGGCTCAGCCCACGACCCGCGCCAGCGCGAAGCCGTCGTGGCCCTTGGTGCCCACCGTCTGGACCGCCGTGCCGCTGAGTCCCGGGTGCGTGGCGATCAGTTCGAGCGCGGCCCGGGTGCCCCGCACGCTGGGGTCCTCGCTGCCGGCGTCGGTGACCCGGCCGCCGCGCACCACGTTGTCGAGCACGATCAGGCTGCCGGGGCGGGTGAGTCTCAGGGCCCATTCCACGTAGTGCGCGTTGTTGGCCTTGTCCGCGTCGATGAAGACCAGGTCGAACGGCTCCTGCCGCTCCTCGGCGAGCTTGGGCAGTGACTCCAGCGCGGGGCCGACGCGCACCTCGGTGATCCGCTCCAGGCCCGCCCGTGCGAGGTTGCGGCGGGCGACCTCCGCGTGCCTGGCGTCGTACTCGAGGGTGATCAGCCGGCCGTCCTCCGGCAGGGCGCGGCCCAGCCAGATCGTGCTGTAGCCGCCGAGCGTGCCGATCTCCAGGATGCGGCGCGCGCCCTGGAGCCGGGCGAGGAGCTGGAGCAGCTTGCCCTGGTTCGGTGCGACGTTGATGGCCGGGAGCCCGGCCGCGTCGCTGTCCCGCAGGGCCGCGGCGAGCGTCTCGTCGGCGGGGCAGAGCAGAGAGGTGAAGTAGGCGTCGACGTCGTCCCAGAGCGGTTGTGCCGTGCTCATGCATCTTGCCTTTCCGGTGTGTCCGGACAGAGAGCAGTTAGACGGGCTAAGTAGAGTCCCTAATGAATATAGCCGGGGTGGATCGCCGCAGCCGCGGAGATCGCCCGATCGGGGAGGGTGTCAGTCGATCGGGGGGCGAGTGCACCGGCGGCGGAGGTGTGGCCCGCCGTCACCTGCCGCCGCCCGTCCGGCATCATCGCGCCGCAGCCGCAGCCGCAGCCGCAGCCGCAGCCGCAGCCGCAGCCGCAGCCGCAGTCGCAGTCGCAGTCGCAGTCGCAGTCGCAGTCGCAGTCGCAGTCGCAGTCGCAGCCGCAGCCGCAGCCGCTGGCGTGCGCGGGTGTCGCCGGCGAGTCCGGCTGCAGTGCGGGTGGCGCCGGGGTGACGGCCGGGACCCGCCCCCGCGGGCGCCCGGCCGGAGTGTTCCGCATCCCCCATCGCCCTTTCCGCCATGCCGTTCGGCAAGGTCGCGGACGGCGCGGGCGGCGGGGCGGAACCGGTCTGCGCGCCCACTATCGTCATCCGGACAAAGTGGGGCACTTCTCCGAGGAGAGGGCTGGCTGCGTCTCGCGCATCAAGAGTGCCGCCAAGCTCATAGGGTTCGGGCAAATGCACACGCAGGGGACGTACGGGATGAACGCGGCGGGAGGGCCGGCAGGGCGTGGCGAACGTGGAACACAGCGGGCAGATGGGCACTGCCCTGGCAGCGGGGGCCTCGGGGACGACGACATCGAGACTGGCGGCGGTCCGCCTCGGCATGTGGCTGCTCGCCGCCGTCCTCGCGGCCCGGCAGATCGCCGTGGTCCTGCGCACCCCCAGGAACGACCGCCTCACCGATCTGGAGACCTGGGTCGGCGCCCGGGGCGTGCTGCGCCCCAACGGCTCGCTGTACGACTCGACCCGATTCACCGGTACCCCCTTCGGGGGACTCGTCCTCAAACCGCTCACCCGATCGGTTGAACAGGCCCTCGGCTGGGCCTGGACCTTCGGCACGCTCCTGCTGGTCGTGGCGCTCGGTCTGATCGCCGCGCGGGCCCTGCCGCAGCCCGTGAGCCGTCGGACCTCGCTGCTCGCCGCGCCCGTGGCGATCAGCCTGCTGATGCTGTCGCTTCCGGTGCGCAACACCATCCACCTGGGACAGACCAGCATCATCCCGGTGCTGCTGGTCCTGCTCGGCTGTTTCGTGGCACGCGGGGAGCGCCAGAGCGGCGTGCTGATCGGGGTCGGGGCGGCCCTTCAGCCGACCGTGCTGCTGTTCGCGCCGCTGCTGTGGTTCACCGGGCGCCGGCGGGCCGCCGCCTCGACAGCCGTCACCTTCGCGCTGTGCACCGCGCTCGCCTGGGCGGCGATGCCGGACGACTCGTACACCTACTGGGTGCACCATCTGGCGGGTGTGGGCCTCGGCGGCAAGGCGGACGACCACGCCAACCAGTCCCTGCACGGCGCGCTGTTGCGGCTGGGGCTCACCGGACCGCTGGAGATCTGCCTCTTTCTGGCGCTCGGCGCGGCCGTCGCGGCCGTGGGTCTGCGCCGCGCCGTGCGGTACGCGCGCGACGGCCAGTTACTGCTCGCGGTCGCAGTCACCGGCTGCGTGGCGGTCGCCGTGTCGCCGACGACCTGGCAGCACCAGCTGCTGTGGGTGCTGCTCGCAGTGGTCGGGCGGCCCGGTGGCCGCGCCTGCGACCGGTATGTGTGGCCGCTGGCCGTGGTCCTGGTGATGACGCTGCCGGCGAAGGTCCTGATCCCGAACGTGGCGGCACTGCACCCGCTGCGCGACAACGTCATCCTGCTGGCGGCCCTGGCCGCCGCCTGCGCGCTGCCGTTCCCGGACCGCGCGTCCCCCGCCTACCGGTCGCCGCGTCCCGCCGTGTACGCCCCGGCCCGTCCCTCCCGGGTGCCGCTGTCCCGGTTCCGGCGTCGTGTGCTCAGCCGCCCCAACCTGCTGTTCGAGCTGCTGCTGATCCGGGTCTGCTACGCCGCCTACTCCTGGGTGCGGCTGACCGCGACCGGCAGCCGGGCCACCGCGGAGGCGCACGGCAAAGAGATCCACGCGATGGAGAGGGACCTCTCCATCGACATCGAGCACTGGGCCAACCACACCGTGGTGACGGTGCCGCGGCTGGAGCACTTCCTGAGCTTCTACTACGAGTCGTTCCACTTCGTGGTCCCGCTGGCGACGCTCGCCGTGCTCTACTCCCGGCGGCCGGCGGACTACCGGTGGGCGCGCACCGCGCTCGGCTTCGCCACGCTGCTCGGCCTCCTCGGCTTCTGGCTCTACCCGCTGGCCCCGCCGCGGCTGATGCCGGGATCCGGCTTCATCGACACCGTGCACGGTGTGCAGGACTTCGCGAAGCCCGACTACGGGGTGATGACGGCGGTCACCAACCAGTACGCCGCCATGCCGTCCCTGCACTTCGGCTGGTCGCTGTGGTGCGGCATCGTGATCGCCGCGCCGGCCCCCCGCCGGTGGATGAAGGCGCTGGGCCTGCTCCACCCGCTGTTCACGCTCTCCGCGATCGTGGCCACCGCCAATCACTGGGTGCTCGACGCGGTGGGCGGCGCGGCCGTGGTGGGCGCGGGCTTCGCACTCACCCGTCTGCTGTCCGGGCCGCGGGCGGTGGTCGCCGCCGGCCCGGACGGCGAACGCCGGCCCACCGCCGGACGGTTGCCGACCGACGAGCATGCGAAGGCCCTGGGGCTTCCCGGATAGGGAGCCACGAGGGAAGCCGCGTGGTCTTCCTGGAGCCGACCGCCGAGGCACGGAGTGCCGCACCCGGCCGGCAGGCGCGTTCCGCGGTACAGGGCGCCCGGATCGCGGTTCGGCAGGCCGAGGAGGATCGGCAGGCCGAGGAGGAGATGTCGCGTGAGCACTTCGCGCGACACGACGGCGGGGTCGTCGGCCCGGCCCGGTCGGATGCGCACGAGCGGGACCTCGACCTCTTGGGAGGACGTCATCAGCCGGCATCCTGAACTGGCGCACCCGCGGCCCGGCGGCGCCCCGCAGACCACCCCGCGGGCAGCGGCCCGGCGCGGCGGCGCCCTCGGGCGGACGGCGCCGCTGATCCTTCCGGCTCCGGCCGCGCTCCGCCCGGGGCTGTGGGGGATCGACCGGAGCGACGGCACGTGGCGGGACGAGCCGGTGACCTACCAGGTGGCGCACCGCTGGTGGGGCCGTCTATGGGCCCTGTTCCGCAATGTGGTCGCCCACGCCCGAAGCCGGCCGTCTGGTCGTCCCGGCCGCTGCCGCGCGGCCGCCCTCCGGGTGCCGCGCGCGCCGTCATTGCCGGGGGCAGGGGGGGCGTGGGGGTTGCCCCTGCCTTCCTGGAGACGGGCCGGCGGCGCCGGGAAGCCGGCGGCCCGAGCGTGTCAGCCGGCCGTCACCCGCAGTTCCTTGACGCCGTTGATCCAGGCGGAGCGCAACCGGCGCGGGTCGCCGGCCGGCCTGAGGTCCGGCATCGTGTCGGCGATCGCGTTGAAGATGAGGTCGATCTCCAGCACCGCCAGGGACTTGCCCAGGCAGTAGTGCGGGCCTCCGCCGCCGAAGCCGAGGTGCGGGTTGGGGTCGCGGGTGATGTCGAACCGGTCCGGGTCGTCGAAGACCTCGGGGTCGTGGTTGGCGGAGGAGTAGAACAGGCCGACCCGGTCGCCCTTCCTGATCTGCCTGCCGCCCAGTTCGGTGTCCTGGGTGGCCGTGCGCTGGAAGGACACCACCGGGGTCGCCCAGCGGACGATCTCCTCGGCGGTGGTCGCCGGGCGCTCCCGCTTGTAGAGGTCCCACTGGTCGGGGTGGGTGAGGAAGGCGTGCATGCCGTGCGTGATCGCGTTGCGGGTGGTCTCGTTGCCGGCGACGGCCAGCATCAGCACGAAGAAGCCGAACTCGTCGGAGGTGAGGTTGCCCTCGTCCTCGGCGGCCACCAGCGTGGTGACGATGTCCTTGGCCGGGCACTGCTTGCGGTTGGCGGCCATGTTCATCGCATAGGCGATGATCTCGGTCGCCGATTCGGCCCCCACCTCCTCCGTGATGGCGTACTCGGGGTCGTCGTAGGCGACCATCTTGTTGGACCAGTCGAAGATCTTGGTCCGGTCCTCCTGCGGGACCCCGATCAGCTCGGCGATGGCCTGGAGGGGGAGTTCGCAGGCGACCTCGGTGACGAAGTCGAAGGGCCCCCGGTGGGCGACCGCGCCCCGGGCTATGGCGTACGCGCGGGCGCGCAGCCGCTCCTCCAGGGCCCGGATGGCGCGCGGTGTGAAGCCGCGCTGCACGATCTGGCGGACCCGGGTGTGCTCGGGCGGGTCCATGTTGAGCATGATCAGGCGCTGGGCGTCGATCGCGTCGCGCTCGATGTGCTCGTTGAAGCGGATGATCGCGGTGTTGAGGTACGAGGAGAAGATCTCCGGGTGCGTGGAGACGTACTTGACGTCCGTGTGCCGGGTGACGGCCCAGTACCCCTCGTCCTGGAAGCCGGCGAGGCCGGCCGGCTGGGGTATCCAGCGCACGGGTTCGGCGCGGCGCAGCTCGGCGAACTCCGGGAGGGGGACGCGGTGGTGCAGCACATCGGGGTCGGTGAAGTCGAACCCGTCGGGCAGCGCTGGACAGGGCATCGGCGACTCCCACCATTCTGACGGACCATCAGGAAGTTGCCGTGAAGGTAGTAACGGGTTCTACAAGTCGCAAGAGGTGTGACGCCCCGAATTGCGTGGGGGATTCGTGCAGATCACGGCTTCCGGGGCTGCAAGACCCTTGCGATTGTGGACAGGGTGTCAGCAGACTGCATGCAGAACTAGAACGCGTACTAGTTCTGCGTGGCGGGTGGGCCGGGACGCCCGCGCCGCGCGGGTGACCGAGGAGAGGACGAGCCCCCCATGGCCGCGGAACCCGTGATCGTCGAAGCCGTACGCACTCCCATCGGCAAGCGCGGTGGCGCGCTCGCCAATCTGCACCCCGCCTATCTGCTGGGCGAGACCTACCGTGAACTGCTCGGCCGCACCGGCATCCACGCCGACTGCGTCGAACAGATCGTCGGCGGCACGGTGACGCACGCCGGCGAACAGTCCATGAATCCGGCGCGCACGGCCTGGCTGGCCATGGGGCTGCCGTACGAGACCGCGGCGACGACCGTGGACTGCCAGTGCGGCTCCTCCCAGCAGGCCTCCCACATGGTGGCCAACATGGTCGCGACGGGTGTCATCGACATCGGGATCAGCTGCGGCGTCGAGGCCATGTCGCGGGTTCCGCTCGGCTCGGGGTCCAAGCACGGGCCGGGCAAGCCGTTTCCGGACGAGTGGAACGTGGACCTGCCCAACCAGTTCGAGGCGGCGGAGAGGATCGCCCGGCGCCGGGGCCTGACCCGGGAGAACGTGGACTCCCTCGGCCTCATCTCGCAGGAGCGGGCGGCGATCGCCTGGTCGGAGGAGCGCTTCAAGCGCGAGACGTTTGCGGTGCAGGTGCCGACCACCGAGGACGAGCAGGGGGCCGGCCAGGGAATGTGGCGGCTGGTGGACCGGGACGAGGGGCTGCGGGACAGCTCGATGGAGGGCCTGGCGGCACTCAAGCCGATCATGCCGACGGCCGTGCACACGGCGGGCAACTCGTCGCAGATCAGCGATGGCGCGGCGGCGGTCATGTGGGCGTCCAAGCGGATGGCGCGGGCGCTCAAGCTGAAGCCGAGGGCGCGGATCGTGGCGCAGGCACTGGTCGGGACCGACCCGCACTTCCACCTGGACGGGCCGATCGACGCGACGCGGGCGGTGCTGGGCAAGGCGGGGATGTCCCTCAAGGACATCGACCTCGTGGAGATCAACGAGGCGTTCGCGTCGGTGGTGCTGAGCTGGGCGCAGGTCTTCGGACAGGACCTGGAGAAGGTGAACGTGAACGGCGGCGCGATCGCCCTCGGGCACCCGGTGGGCGCGACGGGCGCCCGGCTCATCACGACGGCCCTGTACGAACTGGAACGCACCGACAAGGAGTTCGCGCTCATCACGATGTGCGCGGGCGGTGCCCTGGCCACCGCGACGATCATCCAGCGGCTCTAGCCGCGGTCTCCCGGAGGGGCCGGCCGGCGGATTCGTACCGGGGCCGGGCGGGTGGGTGCGCGAAGGCGGCGGTCACGAGGGACCGCCGCCTTCGGGGCTCGTCGGGGTGGGGCCGATCAGTACCAGTGGTGGGTCTGCCAGAAGTTCCATGCCTCGACCGGGCTGCCGTAGCGGGAGTTCATGTAGTCCAGGCCCCACTTGATCTGGGTGGCCGGGTTGTGCTTCCAGTCGGCGCCGGCGGACGCCATCTTCGAGCCGGGCAGCGCCTGGACCAGGCCGTAGGCGCCGGACGACGAGTTGGTGGCGTGGACGTTCCAGCCGCTCTCGTGGGAGACGATCTTGTTGAATGCCTCGTACTGCGCGGCGTCCGGGATCATCTTGTGAGCGATCGTCTGCGCGGAGGAAGCCGAGGCGGCGGCGGCCTGAGCGGGGGCCGAGGCAAGGACCATACCGGTCGTGGCTGCGGCGACGGCGGCGGCGGCGATGGCCTTCTTCGGGGAGGCGATGCGACGGATGAAAGAGACGGACACGGGGCACCTTTTCGTTCGGGAACGGGGGTGTCGCGGCACGCCGGAACCATGCGGAGGCGGTGGGGGCCTGCCGTGGCGTCGGACCCGGTGGGCTCCTCGGCGCCTGACGACGGGATCCAGAGAAGCAGCTGTGCCAAACGTCCGCAATGACCCCTTTTACTAGTTGTGGTCGCATTCGCGATGACAGTCGCTCGTGTGACCTGGCTCTCATCGCCCAGGTCAGGGGCGCGATCAACGCGTCCATGTCAGGTACTTCGATCTACGGCCCCGCCTCGTAGGTGACCCCCGTCACGTGGGGCTCCTCACGGTTTGGGTCACGGAACGCCGAGAGACGGATGCGGACCGCGATGAAGCGGTGTGACCCGGGTCGCAGACGGGCCGGCCGGAGTGTGACCCAGGTCTCGGTGCGACTGTGGCCCGGGTCGCGCCTCACGCGGGCGCGGATGTGACCGGCGCCGCACGTACGGGAGTTGGGGAGTGGCCGGCGGCACAGAAGGGAGGCGGAAATGTGACCGGCGGCGCACGCTACCGCGGTTCGAAGGCGACCGGGCTCTCGAACGCGGCACGCCGGGTCGCCCGGCGCAGCGCCTTGAGCACGGCCGGGCCGAGGAGGCAGGTCAGTACGACCGTGACCACGGCACGGCCCAGGTCCCAGCCCAGGGACGTGGCCGTGCAGTACGCGAGGAAACGGGCGAGGTTGGCGGCGAGCCCGGCATGCGGGTCGTAGGCGATGCCCGAGGCGAGCGCGCCCATGAAGGGCCAGCCGGCCAGGTTCATGACCGTGCCGTACGCGAACGCGGCCCCGAACCCGTAGCCGGCGAGCATCACCACCTCACCCCGCCCCCGCAGCCGGTCGGCACCCGGCAGCAGCCCCGCGCCCAGCGCGAACCAGCCCATCGCCAGCATCTGGAACGGCAGCCAGGGGCCGACCCCGCCCGTCAGCAGCGCCGACGCGAACATCGTCACGGCCCCGAGCACAAACCCGAACCCCGGCCCGAGCACCCTCCCGCTCAGCACCATCAGGAAGAACATCGGCTCGATGCCCGCGGTCCCGGCGCCGATCGGCCGCAGGGCCGCGCCGGTCGCGGCGAGCACGCCCAGCATGGCCACGGCCTTCGGGCCGAGCCCCGACTCGGAGATCGTCGCCGCCACGACCGCGACCAGCAGCAGGAGCAGCCCCGCGAACAGCCAGGGCGCGTCCTGGGCGTGCGCGCCGAGCTGGGAGGCCGGGTCGGCGAACAGGGGCCAGACGAACCCCGCGGCGCCGACCGCGCTCACCAGGGCCAGGGCGGCGAGCGAACGGGGTCCGAGGCGGACTGCGCGGGCCTGGGCGACGGTGTCCGTACGCGGCCGGGAGCGCGTGGCCGGCAACGCGGCGGGCCCGGGGCGGCGGGTCGTCATGACGACAGCGCCTGACGGACCTGGGCCACCGTGAGCCACTGCTGCGGCGCCAGCACCTTCGTCACCTGCGGCGCGAACGAGGGGGAGGCGACGACCACCTCGGCGGTGGCGCCGTCGGCGACGACCTCGCCGTCCGCGAGGATCACCACGCGGTGGGCGAGCTCGGCGGCCAGTTCCACGTCATGGGTGGCCAGCACGATGGCGTGCCCCTGGGCGGCCAGCCCGCGCAGCACGGCCACGAGACGGGACTTCGCCGCGTAGTCGAGCCCCCGCGTCGGCTCGTCCAGGAGCAGCAGCGGGGGACGGGCCGTGAGGACGACGGCGAGCGCGAGCGCCAGCCGCTGCCCCTCCGACAGGTCCCGGGGATGCGCGTCGTCCGCCACGCCCGGCAGCAACTCGGACACCAGCGCCCGGCAGCTGCCGGGGGCGGCACCCGCGTCCCGGTCCGCCGCCGCACACTCGGCGGCCACCGTGTCCGCGTACAGCAGGTCCCTCGGCTCCTGCGGTACGAGGCCCACGCGCCGCACCAGATCCCGCGGGGCGGTGCAGTGCGGCGCCACGCCGCCGACGCGGACGGACCCTCGGGCCGGTTCGACGAGTCCGACGAGCGCGGCGAGCAGTGTGGACTTCCCGGCGCCGTTGCGCCCCATCAGCGCCACGGTCTCGCCCGGCGCGACGGCGAGGTCGACGCGGTGCAGGGCCTCGACGAGGCCGCGGCGGACGGCGAGGGATGCCACGACCGCCGGGGGACGGGGCGTCGAGGGAGGCGGGGCGGCGGTACGCCTGCGCAGGAAGCGGCGGGGGGCGGGGGCTTCGGCGGGCGCGGTGTCCGCCGGGCACGGGTGCGGCCCGCTAGCGCTTGCGGTGCCCGCGCTTGCGGTGCCCGCGCTTGCGGTGTTCGTGGGCGCGGTGCCCGCGAGCCGTTCGCGCAGGGCGCCCGCGCGGCGGCGGGCGTCCCGGATGGTCAGGGGCAGCGGCGACCAGCCGGCCAGCCGGCCCAGGTCCACCACCGGCGGGTACACCGGCGAGACGGCCATCACCTCCGCGGGGGTGCCGAGTACGGGGCGGGCGCCGGGGGCCGGAAGCAGGACGACCCGGTCGGCGTACTGGACGACCCGCTCCAGCCGGTGCTCGGCCAGCAGGACCGTCGTGCCGAGGTCGTGGACGAGCCGTTGCAGCACGGCCAGGACCTCCTCGGCGGCCGCCGGGTCCAGCGCGGACGTGGGCTCGTCCAGGACGAGGACCTTCGGGTGCGGGGTGAGCACCGAGCCGATCGCGACGCGCTGCTGCTGCCCGCCGGACAGGTCGGCGATCGGCCGGTCCCTCAGGGCGGTCAGCCCGAGCAGGTCCAGCGTCTCCTCGACCCGCCGGCGCATCACGTCCGGGGCGAGCCCCAGCGACTCCATGCCGTAGGCGAGTTCGTCCTCGACCGTGTCCGTCACGAAATGGGACAGCGGGTCCTGCCCCACCGTGCCCACCACGTCCGCCAGTTCCCGCGGCTTGTGGGTACGGGTGTCGCGCCCGGCCACCGTGACACGGCCGCGCAGGGTGCCGCCCGTGAAGTGGGGGACCAGCCCGCTCACCGCCCCGAGCACCGTCGACTTGCCGACCCCAGAGGGACCGACGAGCAGCACCAGCTCGCCCTCCGGGACCGTGAAGTCGACGCCCTGGACGGCGGGTCCGGCCGACCCGTCGTACCGCACAAAGACGTTCTCGAAGCGGATCACACGGGCTCCTCGGGGGCGGGGGTGACGAACGCGGGCAGCAGACCGAGCAGCACCGCCGCCGCGGGGAGCAGGGGGAGCGCCGGGGCGGTCAGGGGGATGACGCCGGGATACAGGGCGGACGGGTCGGTGGCCGCGGACACGGCCAGCCCCGCCGCCGCCGCGATCCCCGACGCGGCGACCAGCCATGCCCGTGCGTCCCACACGTCCGGCCGGTGGCGCGTGCGCGGTGACCGGCGGCCCCCGAGCCGCAGCCCGGCGAGCGCGGCGGCCAGCCCGGTGAGCAGGACGGGCAGGCCGTAGCCGCCCCCTTCCGCGGTGAGCAGCCCGTACGTGCCCGCGCACACCCCTAGCAGACCGCCCAGCGTGAGGGCCGTGGTCGTGCGGCGGACGCCGGGTGGGACGTCGGCGGTGCGGCCGTAGCCGCGCGCGTCCATCGCGGCGGCGAGCGCGACGGAACGCTCCAACGCGCCCTCCAGCACCGGCAGACCGACCTGCAGCAGACCGCGCAGCCCCCGGTCGGGACGGCCGCGCAGCCGGCGCGCCGCACGCAGGCGCCGGACGTCCGCGACGAGGTGCGGGGCGAAGGTGAGCGCGACGACGACCGCGACCCCCGCCTCGTACAGGGCGCCCGGGAGGGACTTCAGCAGCCGTGCGGGGTTCGCGAGGGCGTTCGCGGCACCGACGCAGACCAGCAGGGTGGCGAGCCGGAGACCGTCGTACAGGGCGAAGACGAGGGCCTCGGCGGTGACCCGGCCGCCGATGCGGATGCCCTGCGCCCAGTGCGGGAGGGGGACTTCGGGGAGGGTGAGGACGGTGTGGGTGCCGGGGAGGGGCGAGCCGAGGACCACGGCGAACAGGAGACGGACGGCGAGGACGGCGAGACCGAGCCTGGCGAAGGCGGAGTAGGAGCGGGACCAGGGCGCGGCGGTGCGGCGTGCCGCGACGACGTAGGCGGACACGGCGACCAGGAGGCCCAGCAGGAGGGGGTTGGTGGTGCGGGTGGCGGCGGTGGCGAGACCGAGCGCCCACAGCCACCAGGCGCCCGCGTGCAGGGCCGGCCGGGCGCCACGGGGACGGGATGCCATCGTCACCTCCGGCGGCGCCGCGCCTGCCATATCGCGGCCGCGCCCAGGGCGGCCACGGCGGCGGCGCCCACGAGTACCCCGGCGGACGGGCCGTGGTGCGGTGCGTCCGGTGCCGTCCGCGGGGACGCCGTGGGCCGTGGTTGCGCCGACCGGGGCGTCGTCTCCCGAACCTGCTCGCCGCACCCCCGGCCCGGATATCCGGCGATCGCGCACAGCAGGGCGTTGGTGTCGTAGCGGAGTGGCTTCGCCACCGCCGCCAGCGCGTCCGCCGTCGTCGCGTCCTCCGGGACACGGGCGCAGACCGTGCGCGGGGCCGGTGGGGTCTCGCCCGAAGGGGCGTCCGCCGCGGTGCCGAAGTCTATGACCAGCGCCACCCGCTTGCGGCCCTCCCGTGCGGGCGTCGCCGCGCAGACGGCGGCGAAGTCCGCCGTCCCGCGCGGCCTCTCGGCGTCCTGCGAGTCCTCGCTGACGGCGAACCGGAAGCCCTGGACGTCCCCGTCGGCGGGGCTCGCGGTCGACGGACCCTGGGTGGCGTACGTCCACGCCTGCCCGTGCCGCTCCCAGAAGGACCAGTACCGGTAGCCGACGGCGTGCGCCGGGCCCCCGGCCGGCAGTATCAGGAGGGCCGCCGCGGCCAGGGCGGCCGCACCGCGGCGGATCACGGCTGCCGCTTTCTGGCGCGGCCGGACAGCAGGAAGCCGACGCCGATGCCGGCGACGAGGCCGACGCCCACGATCCACCAGACGGCGGGCCCGGAGTCCGAACCGGAGCGGGCTTTCGTGCCGGGGCCGTCGGACCGCTCGGCCGCCTGCGGGGCCGGGCCCGTCCCGTTGAGCGCGGTGACCAGGTCCGTGCCGCCGAAGTGGCGGGGGTCGGCGCCCATCGCGTGCGCGGCGAGGATCAGCTGGGCGTACGCGGCCGGGCCGCTCTGCTTCGCCCACTGCGCGGAGTTCTTCTCCAGCCAGGCGTACGGCTTCTGCGCGGCCTTCGTCCGGCCCTGCGCGGCGAGCGCGACGACCGCGTCCGCCGTGTTGCCGTAGTCGGGCTGGTCGCCCGCGCCGGGCAGGGCGGAGGTGAGATGGCCGGTCGTGGCCGTTGCCTCGGCCAGATAGGCGGCGCCGTTGGCCGCCACCTGAAGGGAGGTGAGCGGTGCGCCGGAGCCGGCGCACCCGGACTCCTGCCCCGGTGCCTTCCCGGCCGTCGCCACGAACCCCTTGCCGAGGGCGGCCAGCACCCCGGCCGCCGTCGCGTCCGCGTTGGGCGCCAGCTTTCCGTTCTTGTCCGGCTGGTAGGCGAGCGCGCCCCCGCCGCGTCCGCCGCACGGGATGGACCACGACGCCAGCAGCTCCTGCGGAGCCCTGCCGTTCCCGTCCTTGCGGACCCGCGCGGGATTCTCGCCCGCGGCCGCGAGCGCACCGATCACGACGGACGTCGAGTTGGCGTCGCTGGCCCCGCCCGGCATGTACCCCCAGCCGCCGTCCTTGTTCTGAACGGACTTCAGCCAGGAGACGGCCTTGCCGGTCGCGGCGTCGTGTCCGCCGAGCGCGGCCAGGGCCTGGACGGCGGCGGCCGTGCTGTTGGTGTCGACCATGAGCTTGGCGTCGCAGGCCGTGCCGGGGTTCGCGCGGAAGGCCGCGAACGCCCCGTTCGCGCACTGCTGTCCGGCCAGCCAGTCCACGGCCCGGGCGGCGGGCCGCACACCCGTGGTGTGCTGCGCCAGCAGGGCGAGGGACTGGCGCCAGACACCGTCGTAGGTCGGGTCGGTGCTGCCGTACAGGCCCGACGGGATCACCGGTGACGGCGACGGCGACGGACCGGTGGCGACGGCGGGCGCGGCGGCGCCGATCACTGCGGTGGCGGCCAGGGCCACAGCGCTGCGGCGGACGTTCATGATCGGCGGGTGCCTCTCCCTGCGGGGAGCCGGGCAGCACGGGACACCCCGGGCGGCTCGGCTCCGTAGACCTCGACGGTGCCGTGCACCGGCGGCTGCCGGTGCGCGTGAGCCAGTCACGATCCCGTGCGAGGTGATCCGGCTCGCCGCCGAAGCGGCTCACGGTTGCGGGTCAGCGCCGGATTCGCACCGGCTTCCCCTCGTACGGGTAGTGAGACGACCCGTTCACTCTAGCGGCCGGCATGGGCGGCCCCGAGACCGCCCATGCCTCACGGCCGTCACGGCCGGCGCGTACGAGACCGAGGGGGACCCGGTGCTGCGGCGCCACCGGGGTTCGTACGGGGACGCGGCCGCCGAGGGCCGCGGTGATGGACCATGTCCGCGGGCACGGCTGTCCGGGCAGGCCGTGCCGGAGGCGCGCCCGCAGGGGCGGTCCGGCGCCGAGGAGGCCGGGGCCGATGCTCGCGCGGCCAGTGCGCGACCCGCATGCGATCGTCGCGCTGCACTTCGCGAAGGAGGAAGAGGGAAGGAGGAGGGAAGGAGGAAGAGGTCTGTCTTCCCCTCCTCGACCGCGAACTCCCGTCCGGCCGGGCCCGGAAGACGTTCAACCGCATGGCGGCGGCCGAGAGACGGGCGGGTGGAGGCGGCAAGGCCCCGCACTGACCCCGGCCCCCGGGGACCCCACCGCCCGGCCGCCGCCGCGGGCGGATCACGCCGCCACGTAGGTCACGGGGTCGCTGCCCGCCACCGCCTCCGCCCGGCCCAGCTTCACCAGTCGGCGCAGATGGGCCTCCGCCTCCGAGACCGCGATATGCCGGGAGCCGTACGGGATGCGGTCCCAGGGGCGGTTCCACTCCATGCGCTCGGCGAGCTGCCAGGGGGTGAGCGGGGTGGTCAGCAGGGCCAGGAGGCCGGTGAGCCGGTCCTCGTGGTGCGTCAGCAACTGGTTCACGCGGGCCGGCGCGTCCGTGAACGGGTGCTGGTGTGCCGGGAGCACCTCGGCGGGCCCGAGACGGCCGATGCGTTCCAGGGAGTCGAGGTAATCACCGAGGGGATCGGTGACGGTGGTGTCGTCCGGGTCCTCGTACAGGCCGATGTGCGGGGTGATCTCCGGGAGCAGGTGGTCACCGGAGAACAGGCGGCCGTGGCCCGGGAGCCCGGCGGGGTGCTCCTCCTCCAGGTGCAGGCAGACATGGCCGGGCGTGTGCCCGGGGGTCCAGACCGCGCGCAGGCGGCGGCCGGGCAGGTCGAGGAGTTCGCCGGGGACGATCTCGCGGTCGGGCAGCGCGGAGGCGAGGCCCGGCAGGCTCGCGCGGCCACGGGCGGCGCGCAGCGGCGCGAGGTGTTCCTCGGGGGCGCCGGCCGCGGCGAGCTTGTCGGCCATGTACGCGAACCAGCGCTCGGGCCGGGTCTCCCGGGTGCGCCGTATCACGGAGATGTCGGCGGCGTGCATGGCGATCCACGCGCCGGACGCCTCGCGGACCGCGCCGGACAGGCCGTGGTGGTCGGGGTGGTGGTGGGTGATGACGACGCCGTGGATCTCCCCGGGCGAGGTGCCGCACGCCGCGAGCCCCTCGGTGAGGGCGTCCCAGGAGCCGGGGTCGTCCCAGCCGGTGTCGACCAGCACCGGACCGCGGTCGGTGTCGACGACGTACACCAGGGTGTGCCCGAGGGGGTTGTCCGGAATGGGAACCCTGAGGGACCGTACGCCCCCGCCGTGATCGGCCGTCTGTGCCATGGGCTCCCCAATCGCCGTCTTCCGGTCAACTATAACTAGAACATGTTTCGAAGGTAGCCCCGGTCGACCGTCAACTGCCGCGCCCGCCTCCGTCCCGCCCGTGGACTGTGCGGACTGGAACTGGTATCAGTTCCGTATCTGATGGCTCGTCAGAGAAGTCCCGGGAGGCAGTCGGCCATGACCGAGCTTGTGGAACACGGACAGCTGTTCATCGGCGGGGAGTTGACCGACCCTCTGGGTGCGGACGTCATCGAGGTGGTCTCACCCCACACCGAGGAGGTCATCGGCCGGGTGCCGCACGCCTCCGGGGACGACGTCGACCGGGCCGTCGCTGTCGCGCGCCGGGCCTTCGACGAGGGGCCGTGGCCGCGGATGACCCTGGACGAGCGGATCGAGGTCGTCACCCGGATCAAGGACGCGATCGCCGTGCGGCACGAGGAGATCGCCCGCGTGATCTCCTCCGAGAACGGCTCCCCGTACTCCTGGAGCGTCCTCGCGCAGGCGCTGGGCGCGATGATGGTCTGGGACGCGGCGATCACGGTCTCACGGAGCTTCACCCATGAGGAGCGGCGCGACGGCGTCCTCGGGAGGATCCTCGTGCGGCGCGAGCCCGTCGGGGTCGTCGCGGCCGTGGTGCCGTGGAACGTGCCGCAGTTCGTGGCCGCCGCGAAGCTCGCGCCCGCGCTGCTCGCCGGCTGCACGGTCGTTCTCAAGCCGTCGCCCGAGTCGCCCCTGGACGCTTACATCCTCGGGGAGATCGCGCGCGAGGCCGGGCTGCCGGAGGGGGTGCTGTCGATCCTGCCCGCGGACCGCGAGGTGGGCGAGTACCTCGTCGGGCACCCCGGGATCGACAAGGTGTCCTTCACCGGCTCGGTCGCGGCCGGGAAGCGCGTCATGGAGGTCGCCTCCCGCAACCTGACGCGCGTGACCCTGGAACTGGGCGGCAAGTCGGCGGCCGTGGTGCTGCCGGACGCGGACCTCGCCACGGCCGTGCCCGGGATCGTGCAGGCCGCCTGGATGAACAACGGCCAGGCATGCGTGGCCCAGACCCGTATCCTCGTGCCGCGCTCGCGCTACGACGAGTTCGCCGACGCCTTCGCCGCCGCGGCCGGCGCGCTCGTGGTCGGCGACCCGCTGGACCCGGCGACCCAGGTCGGCCCGCTGGTGGCCAGGCGCCAGCAGCAGCGCAACCTCGACTACATCCGCATCGGCCAGGAGGAGGGCGCGAAGATCCTCACCGGAGGGGGGCGCCCGGCGGGCCTGGAGCGCGGCTGGTACGTGGAGCCGACCCTCTTCGGCGGCGTCGACAACTCCATGCGGATCGCCCGTGAGGAGATCTTCGGACCGGTCATCTGCCTGCTCCCGTACGGCGACGAGAGCGAGGCCGTGAAGATCGCGAACGACTCCGACTACGGGCTCAGCGGCAGCGTCTGGACGGCGGACGTGGAGCGCGGCATCGAGGTGGCCCGGCAGGTGCGCACCGGCACGTACTCGGTGAACACCTTCAGCCTCGACATGCTCGGCCCGTTCGGCGGCTACAAGAACTCGGGCCTGGGCCGGGAGTTCGGGCCCGAGGGCTACGGCGAGTTCCTGGAGCACAAGATGATCCACCTGCCGGCCGGGTACGGGGAGGTGTAGCGCATGGGCGACCGCTGGCGCATCGAGGTGGACCGCTCGGTCTGCATCGGCTCCGCGCAGTGCGTCAACCGCGCCCCCGATGCCTTCCGCCTGGACTCCGCGCGCCAGTCCCACCCCGTGGAGCCGGACGCCGACGCGGGTGAACAGGTGCTGGCGGCGGCGGAGAACTGCCCGGTGGAGGCGATCGTGATCACGGTGCTGGGCAGCGGGGAGCCGGTCTTCCCGCCCGAGGAGTAGTCGCGGACGAAAAAATCATGGTTTGGGGGGTTCCGTCCGGCTTTGGAAGGGATATCCTAGTAAGTGCCTACGGGGCGAGTGAGGCACCTCAACCGGAGTTGCCGACTTCGGCGAGAAGCTTCGGCTTCCGCTGGGGCCGACATCGACGGTCGAGAAGGTCGGAAGGTCGAAAGACCTGAAGATCATCCGAACTCGTCTCGTAGGTCTTTCCGTGTGTCCGGGCGGCCGTCCGCGCACCGGCGGCTCCTACCGCTCCCCGCCCGGGCTCGTGAGGTCGATCAGCCGGCACACGGTCTCGATGTCGATCTTGACCTGGGCGATGGATGCCCGGCCCGAGAGCCAGGTGATCAGGGCCGAGTGCCAGGTGTGCTCGATCACGCGGACGGCGGACAGCTGTTCCGGGGTCGGGTCGTCCTGGCCCATCGCGTCCAGGATGATCGCCGTCGTCTGGTGGGAGACCTGGTCGACCTCGGGGGACACGCTGCGGTCCGCGAAGGTCAGGGCGCGGACCATGGCGTCCGCCAGATGCGGCTCCCGCTGCAGCGCGCGGAAGGCCCGCATCAGGGTCTCCGCCACCCGCTCGGCCGGCGTCGCCCCGGCGGGCGGCTTCTTCCTGAGGGTGCCGTGCATGTGCTCCAGCTGGGCTTGCATGGTCGCGACCAGCAGATGCACCTTCGACGGGAAGTAGCGGTACAGCGTGCCCAGCGCGACCTGGGAGGACTCCGCGACCTCGCGCATCTGGACCGCGTCGAAACCGCCCCGGCTGGCCAGCTGCGCGCTCGCGTGCAGGATCCGGCGGCGGCGCGCCTCCTGCCGCTCGGTGAGCGGGGGAGCGGCCGGCTGCGCCGCCGGTCGCGCGGTACTGGCTGGCACCTTGGCTTCCGCAGGCATGGGTCCCGTTCCGTGGCAGTCGGTGAGGCCGGGCGATCGGACAGCATGGTAGGACGCAATCCGTGGCGTGAATCACCTGATCCACCGCTTACAGTGGGGCTACCAGCCGGTAGATTCGGAGCCTCTTGAACGATCAAGTCTGAAACTTGTTCTAGATTACCGTCCCAGCGTAGTCTCGCCGGAAATGGCAGGGAGAAGGGGCCGAGAGTGACCGCTGAGGCCAAGGAGGCGGGTCCCCAGGAGGACCCGGCCGCTGACGGCGACCGCCCGTTGCGCATCGCGCTCCTCACCTACAAGGGAAACCCGTTCTGCGGCGGCCAGGGCGTGTACGTACGGCACCTTTCGCGCGAACTGGTCCGGCTCGGCCACCACGTCGAGGTCGTCGGGGCGCAGCCCTACCCCGTGCTCGACGAGGGGGAGGGTCTGGAGGGACTCTCCCTCACCGAACTGCCCAGCCTCGACCTGTACCGCCAGCCCGATCCCTTTCGCACCCCGAAGCGCGAGGAGTGCCGGGACTGGATCGACGCCCTGGAAGTCGCCACGATGTGGACCGGCGGCTTCCCCGAGCCGCTGACGTTCTCGCTGCGCGCCCGCCGGCATCTGCGCTCCCGGCGTGGTGACTTCGATGTCGTGCACGACAACCAGACCCTCGGATACGGCCTGTTGGGCGACCTGGGCGCGCCGCTGGTGACCACCGTCCACCACCCCATCACCGTGGACCGGCAGTTGGAGCTGGACGCGGCCGAGGGCTGGCAGCGGCGGGCGTCCGTACGGCGGTGGTACGCGTTCACGCGCATGCAGAAGCGGGTGGCGCGCCGGCTGCCGTCCGTGCTCACCGTCTCCGGCACCTCCCGCCAGGAGATCGTGGACCACCTGGGCGTTGCCCGGGACCGTATCCACGTGGTGCACATCGGCGCCGACACCGACCTCTTCTCACCCGACCCCTCGGTGCCGCAGGTGCCGGGCCGGATCGTCACCACGTCCAGCGCGGACGTGCCGCTCAAGGGCCTCGTCTTCCTGGTCGAGGCGCTCGCCAAGGTGCGGACCGAGCACCCCGGGGCGCATCTCGTCGTCGTCGGCAAGCGCGCCGAGGACGGGCCCGTCGCGCAGGCCATCGAGCGGTACGGGCTCGACGGCGCCGTCGAGTTCGTGAAGGGCATCTCGGACGCGGAGCTGGTCGACCTGGTGCGCTCCGCCGAGGTGGCGTGCGTGCCGTCGCTGTACGAGGGCTTCTCGCTGCCGGCGGCCGAGGCGATGGCGACCGGGACGCCGCTGGTGGCGACGACCGGCGGGGCGATACCGGAGGTTGCGGGTCCGGACGGCGAGACATGCCTGGCGGTGCCGCCGGGCGACGCGGGCGCCCTGGCCGCGGGGCTCAACCGCCTGCTGGGCGACCGGGAGCTTCGCGCGCGGCTCGGCGCGGCCGGGCGGCAGCGGGTACTGAGCCGGTTCACCTGGGCCAAAGCGGCGCAGGGCACGGTGGCGCGCTACCGCGAGGCCGTCGCCGCCTTCCCCGGCACCGCTGCCCGCCGCCCCGCGGCTCGGGGCGTCGACCCCTCCGGGACGACGCGCACCGCCCGCTCCGCGCCCCGGCCCCCCGGCCGCTCCACGGCCCCCTCGGGCGGTGGCCCGGCGGCTGCCGGCACCGCAACCGTGACCGACGTCGAACCCAACCGCGAAAGCAGGGCCACGTGCTGACCGTCGACTTCTCCCGGTTCCCGCTCGCCCCCGGCGACCGCGTCCTGGACCTCGGCTGCGGCGCCGGACGGCACGCGTTCGAGTGCTACCGGCGCGGAGCCCGGGTCGTGGCCCTCGACCGGAACGGCGAGGAGATCCGCGAGGTCGCCACCTGGTTCGCGGCGATGAAGGAGGCGGGGGAGGCCCCCGCAGGGGCCACCGCGACGGCGATGGAGGGCGACGCCCTCGCACTGCCCTTCCCGGACGAGTCCTTCGACGTCGTGATCATCTCCGAGGTCATGGAGCACATCCCCGACGACAAGGGTGTCCTCGCCGAGATGGTCCGGGTGCTCAAGCCGGGCGGACGCATAGCCATCACGGTCCCGCGCTACGGACCCGAGAAGATCTGCTGGGCCCTGTCCGACGCCTACCACGAGGTCGAGGGAGGCCACATCCGCATCTACAAGGCGGACGAACTCCTCGCGAAGATCCGGGGCGCCGGCCTCGAACCGTACGGCACGCACCACGCCCACGCGCTGCACTCCCCGTACTGGTGGCTGAAGTGCGCGTTCGGCGTCGACAACGACAAGGCGCTGCCGGTGCGCGCGTACCACAAGCTCCTCGTCTGGGACATCATGAAGAAGCCGCTCGCCACCCGGGTCACCGAACGGGCACTGAACCCGGTGGTCGGCAAGAGCTTCGTGGCGTACGCGACCAAGCCCCATCTGCCCCGCCTCTCCCCCGAGGTGGCCGTCAAGTGACCACTCCCCGGACAGAACACCTCGTCCTGCCCGGGGTCCTGACCGCGGAGCAGGCCGCCGCGACCGTCGGCGGGATTCTCACCGTGCAGCGGGAGGACGGCGCCATACCGTGGTTCCGCGGGCACCACCTCGACCCGTGGGACCACGTCGAGGCGGCCATGGCCCTCGACGCGGCCGGGGAGCACGCGGCGGCCGAGCGGGCCTACGACTGGCTGGCCCGGCACCAGAACGAGGACGGGTCCTGGTACGCGGCGTACGCCGACGGGGACCCGCAGGACGTCACCGACCGCGGCCGGGAGACGAACTTCGTCGCCTATGTGGCCGTCGGCGTCTGGCACCACTACCTGGCCACCGGCGACGACACCTTCCTCGACCGGATGTGGCCGACGGTGTACGCGGCCGTGGAGTTCGTGCTGGCGCTGCAGCAGCCCGGCGGGCAGATCGGCTGGAAGCGTGAGGACGACGGCACGGGCACCGCGGACGCGCTGCTGACCGGCTGCTCCTCGATCCACCACGCGCTGCGCTGTGCCCTCGCCATCGCCGAGCAGCGTGAAGAGCCGCAACCGGACTGGGAGCTGGCGGCGGGCGGGCTGCGCCACGCCATACGCAGGCACCCCGAGCGGTTCCTGGACAAGGACCGCTACTCGATGGACTGGTACTACCCCGTCCTCGGCGGCGCCCTGACGGGCGCGGAGGCCAAGGAGCGCATCGAGGCCGGCTGGGACCGCTTCGTGGTGCCCGGCCTCGGCGTGCGCTGCGTCGTGCCCAATCCCTGGGTGACCGGCGGCGAGTCGGCCGAACTCGCCCTGGCCCTGTGGGCGATGGGCGAGTCCGACCGCGCACTGGGGATCCTCCAGTCGATCCGGCACCTGCGCGACGAGGAGTCGGGCCTGTACTGGACGGGGTACGTCTTCGAGGACCGGGCGATCTGGCCGGAGGAACTCACCACCTGGACGGCGGGTTCGCTGCTGCTCGCCGTGGCCGTGCTCGGCGGCGACGAGGCGACGTGCGCCGTCTTCGGCGGCGAACGGCTGCCGCTGGGCCTCGACCCGGACTGCTGCGCCTAGGTCTTTCGTACCGATCGTGCCAGGGCTCGCGGCCCTGGCACGCGTCTCGCCGCGTCGTCGTCGGTTGCGTCCGGCGGCCCGCTGCCGTCCGGCGGCTCAGTGCCGGTGCATCCGGTGGGCGATGGCGTGGCCGACGAAGAGGTAGACGACCGCGGCCGGTCCGTAGCCGGCGACCACGCGCGCCCAGGCGTCGTCGGACGTGGTGCGTTCACCGGGGGACACCCCCGGATCCCCGTGGTCGTGCGACCAGCCCGCGAGCCATGCGGCCGCGCCGTGCACCACCCGCACCAGGTCGTTGGCGCGGTTCGCCTGCAACAGGTGCATCAGGATCCACAGGCCCAGGATGACGGCCATGACGTCGGCGACGACCGCGATGACCGTTCCGGCCTGACGGGTGCCGTTGCGATATCGAGGGGACATGCCCTCCGGGCTGCCCGGCGCGCTCGGCTGAAGCTCCCTCAGGACGCGGCGCATCCCGTGCGGCACAAGGGATCCCGCCCCCGATGTCACCCGAACGGCCCCGTCCGGGACGACGGAGCCGGGCGGGACGGGTCAGGCTGCCGGTGAGGGTGTTCTCCCCGGCCGGGGAGAACGAACCCTTCCGTTCCCTTCCCGGAGACCGGAGGACGTCGTGCCCGCAACGATACGCCCCCTCGCCGTGGCGCTCGCCCTTTGCGGCACACTGTTCGCCGGTGCCGCCGCCTGCGGTGGCAGTGGTGTCGCGCAGGAGGCCGCCGCCTACATCGCGGTCGCCACCCCCTCCCCGTCCACCCCGGTGGAGCGGCGGAAGTTCGCCAGAACCCGCTTCGCGACGAACGCGGGGTTCGCGGCCGGGGCGACGTCCCAGTGGATCGTGAAGCCGTGGAAGTCCGGCACGTTCAAGAAGGGCGCCGAGGGGCGGACGGCCGCGCTCGTCAAGGCGGGCCTCGCCGGCGCCTTCGCCCAGCACCGGCTGGAGGCAGCCGTGCGCGGCGCCCGGGGCGACCCCGCGCTCGCCCGGGCCGTCGCTCCGCTCACCTCGGGCATCGACGCGCTCAAGGGCCTGACGTCCCGGCTGCGCAAGGGCGACCCCTCGGCCGTCGGCTCCTTCCAGGACGCCGTCAAACGGGTCAAGCGCGCGGGCAGGAGCGCCGGCACACCCGTCATGGACAAGGTCCCGTCGCCGGCGCGGCTCACCCCGGGCTGACACGGGCGGGCTGACACGGGCTGACACGGGTTGACACGGGTGGGCCGACACGGGCCGGCGCGACCGGGACGGGCACCGCCGCACAGCGCCGCGCGGCGGTGCCTCAGCTGTTCAACTCGGCGAGCACACGCAGCGTGTGCGGGTCCGGGGACAGCACCAGCAGGTCCGTCACCGGGCCATTGCGCCACAACTCCAGGCGTTCCGCGATGCGTTCCCGCGGGCCGACCAGCGAGATCTCGTCGGCGAAGGCATCGGGCACGGCCAGCACGGCCTCCTCGCGCCGGCCCTCCAGGAACAGCCGCTGGATGAGGCGCGCCTCCTCCTCGTACCCCATGCGTGCCATGAGGCCGGCGTGGAAGTTCCGTGCCGCGTGCCCCATTCCCCCGATGTAGAAGCCGAGCATCGCCTTCACCGGCAGCAGCCCCTCGGCCACGTCGTCGCAGACCGTCGCCCGGGCCATCGGGGCGATCAGGAAGTCCTCCCGCAGCCCGGCCAGCGACGCCTCGTACACCTCGGGGCGGGTCGGCGACCAGTACAGCGGCAGCCATCCGTCCGCGATCCGCACGGTCTGCGCGATGTTCTTCGGGCCCTCCGCCCCCAGCAGGACGGGGAGTTCGGCGCGCAGCGGGTGCGTGATCGGTTTCAGCGGTTTGCCCAGCCCGGTACCGTCCGCGCCCCGGTACGGGTGGGAGTGGAAGCGCCCGTCCAGTGTCACCGGCGCCTCGCGCCGCAGGACCTGGCGCACGACGTCGACGTACTCCCGGGTCGCGGTCAGCGGCGAGGCCGGGAACGGCCGCCCGTACCAGCCCTCGACGACCTGTGGGCCCGACAGCCCGAGGCCGAGCATCATGCGCCCGCCGGAGAGGTGGTCGAGGGTGAGCGCGTGCATCGCCGTGGTGGTGGGGGAACGGGCGGCCATCTGAGCCACCGCCGTGCCCAGTCTGATCCTCGACGTCCGGGCGGCGATCCAGGTCAGCGGGGTGAAGGCGTCCGACCCCCAGGACTCGGCGGTCCACACGGAGCCGTAGCCGAGCCGCTCGGCCTCCCGCGCCAGCGTGACGTGGTCGGCCGCGGGGCCGCGGCCCCAGTAGCCGAGCGCGAGCCCGAGCCGCATGCCGCCTCCAGTCGCAGATCGTCCGACGCCTTGTCTGACGTACCGTCAGTTCGCTTCGGTGCTGCGACTGTACGACAACGGCCCCCCGCCCGGAAGGGCGAGGGGCCGTGCGCGCGCGACTCAGCCCCGCTGTATCCCGCTCGTGTCCTGCAGCACGCCGCGGCGGCCGTCCTGCGTCTGCGCCACGAGCCCGGGACCGCGCTGCTCCACGGCCAGGTACCAGGTGCCCGGCGCCAGTTCGGCGATCGGCGTGGGCGAGCCGTCCTCCGCGTACAGCGGACGCGCCACCGGCACGGCGAACCAGAACGGCGAGAAGTCCCCGGCGGGGGCCTGCGCCTGCTGCGGCTGTCCGCCGAACGGCTGGCCCTGCTGGCCCTGCTGGCCCGACTGCGGCTGCCCGCCGTACGGCTGCTGCTGGCCGCCCGGGTAGCCGTAACCGCCCTGCGGCTGCCCGCCGTAGGGCTGCGGCGCGGCCGGCCTGGGGGCGCCCATGAGGGCCGCGCCCAGCGCCGGGACCAGGGGAGTGGCGATGGCCGCGGCGGCGAGGACCACGGCGGCGATGAAGCCGAGGATGAGGCCGGCGCCCGCGTCGCCGGCGTCGATGAGCGTCCACAGCAGCACCCATGCGGCCGCCACGGTCAGCGTGGTACCGAACGCGCCCAGGTCCACACCCGCGACCTTGCGCGGCGCCGGGAGCAGCCGGGAGACCACGACGAGCGCACCACCGACGACGCCGGCCATGTAGGTGCCGAGCCCGAGTCCCAGGCTGTCCCACGAGTTGGGGAGATCGATCTGGCTGCAATAGGCGCCGGCGCCGCCGCAGCCGGCGAGGTCGAGGAACGACGCGATGAACAGCAACACCGCTGCTCCGATCACCACGCCGTCGCCTCTAGTGAGGGAGCGGATATTCACTTCGGGTCCTTCGTCAGTCGTCTCGTCGTCGGTGGAGGCGTCGCTGTCACCATGTCGCCCTCGGGCCGCGGTGCGAAGCGCGGGGGTGGCCCCCCATCGTAGGGACGAGAGTATCGTCCGCCCGGCCGGGGTGTCCGCCGGGTGCGGACCCGTGATCGCTACCCGCGCAGGAAACTCACGATTCCCTCAGAGATTCCTTGCGCCGCCTTCTGCCGCCACCCACCGCTGGTCAGCAATGCCGCGTCCTTGGTATCGCGCATGTTGCCGCACTCGATGAACACCTTGGGAACCGTTGACAGATTGAGACCGCCGAGATCGTTCCGTACCACAAGACCGGTGCCGCCGCCCACGTAGTCGGCGGGCGCGCTGCCCGTGACGCGGACGAAGTTGCCCGCGATGCGCTCGCCGAGGTCGCGGGAGGGGGCGACGACGGGACGGGTGTCCGCGGCGCCCGCGTGCACCGACGCCGGGAGGATGACGTGGAAGCCGCGGTCCCCGGCCGACGCGCCGTCCGCGTGGATGGAGATCGCCGCGTCCGCGTGCGCCTCGTTGCCGATCCGCGCCCGCTCGTCCACGCACGGCCCCCACGGGCGGTCGCCGTCCTGGGTGAACTTCACGGTGGCGCCCTGTGCCTGGAGGAGTGCGCGCAGCCGCCGCGCCACGTCCAGCGTGAACCGGGCTTCCGTGTAACCGGAGTTGGTGGATGTGCCCGTGGTGTCGCACTCCTTCCGGTTCGTTCCGATGTCGACCTTGCGGTTGATCTCGGCGGTGTGCCGGAAGTTGCCGGGGTTGTGGCCCGGGTCGATGACGACGACCTTGCCCTTCAGAGGCCCCGACGCGGCCGGGGCGGCCGTGCCGGCCGGGGCCGTCGGGGCCGGCCTCGGCGCGGGGGGCGCGACCGTTCGCCCGCCGTCGTCCGTCGGGGAGTCCGCGTTCGGCGAGTGCGCCGGGGACCGGGTCGCGGGCGCCGCTCCCGCCCGTCCGCCGCCGGTGTCGGCCACCGCCTCGTAGACCAGCCAGCCGGCGAGCGCGGCCGGCACCAGCACGGCGACCGCGACGGTCAGCGTCCGGCGCCGCGGGCGGCGCGGCTGGAAGGGATCGAACTCCGGGCCTGCGTACGACATGCCTGCGACCTTAACGGCGCGGTCCGCTCCCCGCCCGCGTTCGCCTCAGGACACGCAGTGAGTCGGTCGCCGAGACCTCCGTGAACCCGCCGGAGGCGAGTGCCCTCAGGTAGACGCGGTACGGGGCCTGGCCGGTGAACTCGTCCTCCGGCTCCGGGAACACGTCGTGGATGACGAGCAGGCCGCCGTCGGCCACATGGGGGGCCCAGCCCTGGTAGTCGGCCGTGGCGTGCTCGTCGGTGTGGCCGCCGTCGATGAAGACGAGGCCCAGCGGGGTGTTCCAGACCCCGGCCACCTGCGGGGAGCGGCCGACGACGGCGACCACGTGGTCCTCCAGCCCGGCCCGGTGCAGGGTGCGCCGGAAGGTGGGCAGGGTGTCCATCAGCCCGATCTCGGGGTCGACCGTCTCAGGGTCGTGGTAGTCCCAGCCCGGCTGCTGCTCCTCGCTGCCGCGGTGGTGGTCGACCGTGAGGGCGGTGACCCCGGCGGCGCGGGCGGCGTCCGCGAGCAGGATCGTGGAGCGCCCGCAGTAGGTGCCCACCTCCAGCAGGGGCAGCCCGAGCCGCCCGGCCTCGACGGCCGCCTCGTACAGCGCGAGCCCCTCCCGAAGGGGCATGAATCCCTTCGCGGCCTCGAAGGCGGCCAGGATCTCCGGCTCGGGTCCGCCCTGCCCGGGGGCGGCCGAGAGCTTGGGGGAGGGTGCCGCGGGCATGGAGGGTCCTCTCGGTCGTACGCGAGTCCGGGCGCCCCATGCTGCCGCACACCCCGCCGCGCGGAACGACGGGGGTGCGGATCGGCGTCCGGCGGGCAGGTGTGGATCGGCGGCCGGTGGGCGGACGGGATCGGCGGCCGACGGGGCGCTCAGGCGGAGACCGTCTCGCCCGGCAGCAAGAGGTCCAGTTCCACGGGGCGGTCGCCGCCCGTACGCGTGGCCGACGCGGCGCGCGGTCCGTGCCCGGCGGCCCTGGCGGCCGGCACGCAGGGGCCCTCGGCCGGCACGGCGGGCGCACGGCTGCCGTCCTCCGCGGGCAGCCCGGTGCCCGCCCGGCGGCCCCGGTGGTCGGTCAGCGTGACCCCGGCGCGGGCGAGCGGGCGCCGTCGGCGTCCAGGACCCGGCCGCGGTAGCCGCGCAGCACCTCGTTCGCGTGCTCCAGGTTGGCGTCCTCCTCGCTGCCGGCGCGCAACCGGAGCCCGGCCGACGGGCGCCGCGAGGGCAGCAAGAGGGCGAACAGCAGGCCGAGGGCCACCGCGGCCGTCGCGATCAGGAAGGAGACGCGGAAGCCGTGCATGCTCGGGATCGCGACACCGTTCACCCGGTGCGCCGTGTCGGCGAGCACCATGCCGATGACGGCGCTGGAGACCGACGTGCCGATCGACCGCATCAGGGTGTTGAGGCCGTTGGCCGCGCCCGTCTCCGAGGCGGGGACCGCGCCGACGATCAGCGCGGGCAGCGAGGAGTAGGCGAGACCGATGCCCGCGCCGAGGACCACCGAGGTGACCACGGTCTGCCAGGCGGCGTCCATCAGGCCGAGGCCGCCGCCGTACCCGACGGCGATGACCAGCAGCCCGATGATGAGGGTCACCTTCGGGCCGTACCGGGTGGACAGGCGGGCGTAGACCGGCGCGGTGAACATCATCGTCAGGCCCAGCGGTGCCACGCACAGGCCCGCGACGACCATCGACCGGCCGAGTCCGTAGCCGGTGGCGGCGGGCAGCTGGAGCAGCTGCGGCAGGACGAGCGAGACGACGTAGAACGAGACGCCGACCATGATGGAGGCGAGGTTGGTGAGCAGCACCTCGCGGCGGGCCGTGGTGCGCAGGTCCACCAGCGGGGCCGCGATGCGCAACTCCAGCACGCCCCACAGCAGCAGGACCGCGGCGGACGCGCCGAACATGCCGAGCGTGGTGGCGGATGCCCAGCCCCAGTCGCTGCCCTTGGTGACCGGCAGCAGGAGCAGTACCAGGCCGGCGGACAGGCCGAGCGCGCCCGGCAGGTCGAAGGAGCCCCTGGCGCGTGCCGGGGACTCCGGCACGGTGAGAAGGGTGAGCACGATGGAGAGGGTGCCGAGTCCGGCGGCGCCGAAGAACAGGGAGTGCCAGTCGGTGTGCTGGGCGACCAGGGCCGCGGCGGGCAGCGCGAGTCCGCCGCCGACGCCGATGGAGGAGCTCATCAGGGCCATCGCCGAGCCGAGCCGCTCGCGGGGCAGCAGGTCGCGCATCAGGCCGATGCCGAGCGGGATCGCGCCCATCGCGAAGCCCTGGAGCGTCCGTCCGACGATCATCGGCAGCAGGGCGCCGGTGAAGGCGCTGACCAGCGCGCCGATCACCATGACGGCCAGGCTGGCGAGCAGCATCCGCCTCTTGCCGTAGAGGTCGCCGAGGCGGCCCATGATGGGTGTGGCCACGGCGCCCGAGAGCAGGGTCGAGGTCAGCACCCAGGTGGCGTTGCTGGGCGCGGTGCCCAGCAGTTGGGGCAGATCCTTGATGACCGGGACGAGCAGGGTCTGCATCACCGCGACAACGATGCCCGCGAAGGCGAGCACCGGCACGATCGCGCCGGACGGCCTCCGAGCGGGCGGGTCGGTCGGTGTGTGCGTCATGGCGTGGGGCCTCCGGGCCGGGCGTCGGGCGGTGCGGGCGGGTCGGTGCGTCCGGTCCGTGCGGGATGGTGAGCGCGACGGTGAGCAGGACGGTCATCAGGACGGTGAGCGGGCTGGTGACGGGTCAACCCCGTAGCCTGGGGCACCTATTCCGGTGCTTCGCATGCCTAACGAATTCTTGACCATTCCGTGAGGATCTGACGTGAGGTCAGAACTGCCCCTGAGGGGCTCCCGCCGTGCCGACTCGGCGCCGTCGCGCCAGGGTCACCACCAGGACGTGCGCGACAACCTGCGTGTCAGGGAGGTCCGCCTCGACGGCGACGAGGGCAGGCGCTTCATCATCTGTCGCGACCCGGCCGGGGCTGAACACGATGCCGCCCGACGCGAAGACCAGCTCGCCACTGTCCATGTGGAGTTGATGCACATCAAGACCGCAGGTCAGGCCGACGAGGCCAGACGAAAGCCAAGGCGGCCAAGACAGGCGAGGGTCTGCGGCCCCTTCTGGCGCCCCGCGCCGCAAGGCCGAGTGCGCGCTGCGCGACCGTCCTGCCCTCAGCCGATGGCTCCTGGAGGCCATGCGTGGTGATGTGGGTGATGGCTGACGGATTCGTGGTCGGCCACTCGCCGCACACCCGCCAGCGGGGAGTGGTGCCGTCGCTGAACTCCAGACGCACTTCCGCGACGAGCTTGTGGGTACGGTCGCCACGCGAAGCCATGGAACAGACCACATCGCCCTCTTGCTCAACGGCTGGTATCCACGGGTGGATCGACAGGATCGGAGAGCGCATCTCCCGCGCTGCTGGATGAGGCATGGCGCGGAAGGCAACAACGCCGCGTCGCCGCCCGCTTGCGATGCGTGCGACACCGGTCGCTGATCGCGATTGGTTCTCGCCTCCCAGCTCGTTGACGAGCGGGACGGGGAGGGGGCGGACGCGGGTCCCGGGCCCGCGTCGTATTCGGCCTTCGGGACCTGGACGGCCGATTCCGGGATCTACCCCAGGCTGCGCAGCAGGCCGGTCGTGCGGGTGACCGGTTCGCCCTGCCCCCGCTGAAAGGTCTTCAGCTGCCGGTAGGCGGATTCGACCTCCCAGCGCTCTTGATACAGGGCTGCCAGCTCCCCGGCGGGCCAGGGTGCACAGCCGCCACTGGCGCAGACGACGCCAAGCGGTCGCCCGCCGCTGCCACTATCAGTGGCAGCGGCACACGACCGAGGGGTGGCCCGGGAAAGAGCACATGGGCCGGCAATCAGCCAATCACACTCGCACGAACCACCCCTGAACAGGGAAAACGTCAAAGTTCTGCTGGAGTGCTAGGAGGGCTGCCGGGGCGCATGCGCCCCTTTCGGGGGTGGGAGAGCGTGTCCGTGTGGCGCGCGAGGGCGCCGTCATCCAGGGGGTGGGCATAGCGGCGGAAGCCGGGGACGAACTCGGCCGGGTGCAGCGCACCCCGGTACAGGACCATGCCGTGGACGGTGGTGCCGTCGTCGCGCCAGCACACGAGGGGGAGCCGGCAGGCGTCCCCCTCGTCGGTGACGAACAGGGCCACGTGCCCGTCGGCCGCCAGCAGGCTCACGCCGCGCCGCCCGGCGGCTGGGTGCTGAACAGCCGGCCGTACCCGGTGATCCCACGGGCCGCTTCCTCCGCTCCGGCCAGGTGCAGGGTGTGCCAGAACAGCACCTGGTTGGCGGTCAGGACCGTGAAGTCGAGTTCCTGCTCCAGGGCGTTGATCACGCCTACCGCGCGGATGCCGTTGCCGGCCACCAGGACGGCGTCGGGGTGGTGGCCGGCGACCGTGGTGCGGATCCACTCGGACAGGGCCTCGGGGGTGATCAGCTTCTGGTTGCTGGGCAGTCCGCACGGGCCGTGGTGGACGACATCGAAGCCCTGTTCGGTGAAGTAGTCAGCGCCGAGCCCGGAGAGCCGGTCGTCGAACCACGGCGGGTTGACGATGGCGATCCGCCGGGCGCCGAGCGCGGTGAAGCCGGCCACGGCCGCCGTGGTGGTACCGGTGAGCGGCAGGCCCCGCGTGTGTTCCGCGAGCCGGGCGAACAGGTCCTTCTCGCCGCTGGCTCCGACGACGTAGGCGGAGCTGGTGAAGCCGAGCGCGATCGCGTCGAGCGGGGAAGCGGCCAGCAGCTCCACCGCATTGTCGATGTGCGGCGGCTGTATGAAGGCCCGCACCGGGTCGTGCGGGATTTTGGGATCCATCTCGCCGCCGGCCCGCATCGCACCGAAGTGGACGCGCGAGCTGTGGACGAATACGCCTTCGGGTGCGATCGCCTGGAACTCCGACTCCGGGCCGACGTCTGCGTGCGGTACGACTACGCCAATGCGTGCCCGGGCCTCCCAGCCGTCCTCTTGTGCTCGAATGGTACCCATTTGGGTGTCTCCTCGTGGTCGGGTCAGGCTGACGCTTCGGCGGACAGCGAGCCGCCGCGGACGGTCCCGGTGCCGGCGGCGTCCAGGAAGCCGGGGTGCTTGCGGCGCATGTTCTCCATCACGAATTCGTAGGGGACGTCGTCGAAGCCGCCGTGGTCGGTCAGGAACTGCATGCTCTTGCGGCCCTGGGCGTCGAAGGGGTGGTGCAGGCTGTCGGCGGTGCCGTCGAACTCCAGCGGCTTCATCCCGTAGAGTTGGCACAGGATCTTGTTGAAGACCGGGGTGGCCTTGACCCACTTGCCGTCCAGGTAGACGGAGTTGAGGCCGTGGAAGAAGACGTCTCCCCCGATGTGGGCGCGCAGCCGGTCGGAGGCGAGGTGGTTGCGCACATCGCCGTAGTGGACGCGGGAGGGAATGCCCACGGCGCGGCAGGCCGCCGCGTAGAGTACCGATTTGTGCAGGCAGAAGCCCTTGCGGGTGGACGCGGTGTGACTGGCCCGCAGTCCCTGCGGGGACAGGTCGGCCCCGTACACCTCGTAGAAGACGTCGTCGCGGACGGCGTAGTAGAGCTCGACGGCCAGTCGGCGCTTGTCCGCGCTGCGGTCGGTGACCGCCTCATCGATGAAGGACTGGACGGTGTCGCTCGTGTAGTCGAGGAAGGCGGTGGGCGCTGTGAGCCGTCGGAGGTCGTTCGGAGTTACTGCGTTCATGGTGCCCCTTACGTCAGCTCCCGACTCAAAGGCCCAGGAGGGAGGCGATGCGGTTGCGTTGGATCTCGCTGGTGCCGGAGTAAATCGTTCCCCCGACCGCGTTGCGGACGTCCCGCTCGATGCCGGTGGCGGTGAGATAGCCCTGGCCACCGAAGATCTGGACGGCGTCGAGCGCGGTACGCTTGTTGGCCTCGCTGACCACGGTCTTGGTAGCGGCGACGTCGATGGCGGCGTCCTGGCCGGCCTCCACCTTGGCGCCGGTGTCGGTAAGCCACTTGCGCGCGGTGTCCACCGCGATCTTCATGTCCACGATCTTGTGCGCGACGCCCTGGAAGATGCCGATCGGGTTGCCGAACTGGCGGCGGGACTTGGCATACCCGAGCACTCGCTCCAAGCGGTGCTCCATCTCACCGAGCGTGAGAGAGAAGGAGAAGAGGATCTCTCGCTTCATCACATGGTCGAGGATCAGGAAGCCGGCGCCCTCCTGGCCGATGCGCTGGCCGGTGGGCACGCGTAGCTCCTCGAAGGTCACCTCACTCAGCGGGGAGGTACGCAATCCCATCTTGTCAAGCGGTTCGCCGACCCGGAGTCCGGGGGTGTCCCGTTCGACCAGGAAGACGCTCAGGCCGAACGGGCCGGGCCTGCCGGTCCGTACGTACAGCAGGAAGAGATCGGCGATCGGGGCATTGGTGATGAACATCTTGCCGCCGCTGATGACGTAGTCGTCGCCGTCTCGGGTCGCGGTGGTGGAGATGTTCAGGGCGTCGGAGCCGTTGTCCGACTCAGTGATGGCATGCGCGGTGATCAAATCGCCCGTGACAATCCCGGGCAGGAACCGGGACTTGAGCTCCTCGGAGCCGAACGCCTGCAGCGGGACGCCGATGCTGACGATCTGCGTGGAGGCGGAGAAGCCGAGGCCGGCGTCGCGGCAGGTGCGCCCAAGGCCCTCCAGGGCGCGCATCGTTTCGGTCAGGGTGCCGCCACGGCCGCCGTACTGCGTCTCGAACGGCAAGGCGAGCAGTCCCGAGCGCTGGATCGCCTTCCACTTCTCCCAGGGGAATTCCGCGCGCGCGTCCCAATCCTCGACGCTGTGGTTAAGTTCGTCTGCCCAGGGGGTGGTGAGGGTGTACGGGTCCGGTCCGGTGCCGGCGGTCCGCAGTGCGGACGGTGCGGGTGTCATACGTGTGCTGCCTTCCGGTGCGTCGCTGGTCGGGGCCGGGGCCCGCCGCTGTCGGCGTGGGCTGGGCCCCGGATCGCGGAACTCAGTACTGGGAGAAGCCGTCGGGAGACAGCGTGTGCTTCTCGTCACCGCGCAGGGCCGGGCTGAAGACGGAGATCAATCTCAGGTCTTCGTAGTCGGAGGCTATGAGGTAGTGCGCGTCGTTCTTGTCGAGGGCGTATATGGTGCCCTCCGTGATCTTGTAACGGTCGCCGGACACGGTGACGATCTCGCCGGAGCCGCCCGTGCAGTAGCAGGCCTCAAGGTGACGGCGGTACTGCAGGGCGCTCGTGGTGCCCTTGCGGACCAGGGTCTCGCACACGGTGAAGCCCATGCCGTCGGCCTCGGTGAGCAGACGGTGGCTGGTGCCGTTACCCCATTCGACGGGGACGAGATCGTTGATGCTGCGGACAATCACTGTCAGTCTCCTTGCGTGATACGCCCCGGAAGATCTTTTGGACGCGTTCCGGGAGCTTTTTCGGTCTGCTGAAGGAATCCGGGCACCGGTTCAGGCGACGGTTTTCGTCGTGTTCTCGACGAACGCCGTAATGGCACCGATGCTGCGGAAGTTGTCCGGCGTCAGTGGGATGTCGTCGATCGGAATCGAGTAGGTCCGGGAGAGGTGCGAGACGATCCGGACCACGCCCAGGCTGTCGACCACGCCGTTGTCGATGAGGTCGAAGTCGGCGGTCAGGTCCGCCGCGTCTTCTCCGTCGAGAAACTCGGCGACGACGAAACCGCGTATCTTGTCCGCCAGGGAGGTCATGCGGGTTTTCCTTTCTGTCGTGCTGCCTTGATGAGGTTGCGGTCGGGCTTTCCGGTGGATGTGCGCGGCAGCAGAGTGTCGCCCACGTGCACGGAGGACGGGATGGCGTGGCGGGGCAGGCGTTCAGCGATGTGCGAGCGCAGTCGCAGCGAGGTGAGCGAGGTGCCGGACCGCCGGGTCACCTGGGCGTGCAGCCGGTAGCCGGCTTCGGGGTCGGGGATCGCCACGACGGCGGCCTCGGCGACCTCGGGGTGAGCTGCCAGGACGTTCTCGACCTCCTGCACATTCGTCCGGATCCCGCGGACCTTGACTTGGAAGTCGGTGCGCCCCCGCAGCCAGTACAGGCCGTCGGTGTCCCGGGTGACGAGGTCGCCGGTGCGGTAGAAGACGTCGTCACCGCCGTCGGGGGCGGGCACGAACACCCCTTCGTTGCGGGAACGCTGCAGGTATCCGAAGGTCTGGAACGGCGTGGTCACGAGGAGCTCACCGGTGCCGGGACCGTCGAGGATCCGTCCCTCGCCGTCGAGCAGCAGGGTCCGCACCCCGGGCAGCGGCCGGCCGATGGGGGTCTGCTCACCGGCCCTGGCGGGGTCGGCGTCGTAGATGAAGCTGTCGTTGGTCTCGGTGCACCCGAAGACGTTGTGGAAGCCGGCGCGGGGGAAGGCCGTGCCGAGCTGCCGCAGCAGCGCCTGTGGCAGGGCGTCTCCGGTGAAGATCACCGTGCGGACCGTCGGATGGACGGCATCGTCCTGGGTGAGCAACCGGTACAGCATGGGCACGCCTTGGACGAAGGTGACCTCGTGCCGGGTGACCAGGTCCTGCAGGTGACGCGCGTCCGCACTGAACTCCTGTTCGGCAAGGACGACTCGGGCACCCAGCCTCAGCGCGGTCCACACGTCGAGCAGGGAGAGGTCGAAGTTCAGGGGTGCGTAACTCAGCAGGGTGTCCTGCCTGGTGAGGTGGAACCGGCCGGTCGCCCAGTCGGCGAACCGGATGAAGGCATCGCCCGGGATGGGCACGATCTTCGGCGTCCCGGTGGAGCCGGAGGTGGTGAGCAGCAGGGGTGCGGCGGCGGGGTCCACGGTGTCGAAGTCGCGGGCTGCCTGCTCGTCGGGCTCGACCGGTGCCGCGTCGAGCTCCCCTTGGTCGTCGACGGTCAGCACATGTGAGCACCGGGCCTGTGCGGCGAGCGCCGCACAGGCGGAGGAGCCCAGTTCGGGCGAGGGTGCCAGGACCGCGTAGCCTGCGCGGAAGGCGCCGATGAGCAGGGCGATGGTTGCGGGCGTCTTGTACGCGGGCACGCACAGCGGCTGCCGCCGGTCGAGCCCGAGACCGTTCAGGGCATCGGATAAGTCCTCGGAGAAGTCGACCAGCCGTCGGTATGTCACCTGTTGCTCGCCCCGGATCAAGGCGGCCTGGTCGGGCTGGCGCCAGGCGTGCGCGGCCAGCTCGTCAAAGAGGCGCGGCAATGGCATAGTTCCCCCCCATTCGTGCATCTGTTTTGCGGAAGTGGTAAGCGCAGGGGGATGACAACGCGAGCCGACTGGCCCCGCATCACTCCCCCGTGATCGAGTCGCAGCTAACGGTACTGACGATGTTTGCAGAGTCAAGCATGCTTTTAGCTCGCCCTTAGTGATCCAAATCACTCGATCGGGGCGGGGTGGGGACCCTGTGCATCCATCGTCAGGCCCAGGGGAGGACGCGCGTGGAACCGAGCGTTCACCCCGGCCTGTTCGGCTGGTGCGGAAACACCGAAAGCCGCCCCTGGGGGACGGCTTTCGGTCGGCGGTTTCTCCGGAGCGGTGGCGGAAGCGGGCGGCGGTGCAGCTCAGCAGGCGCTGCGCAGCGCCTGGACCGTACCGGCCAGCTCTGTGGTGGCGCCGGCAGTGTTCAGTGCCGCGCTGAGGACCTCGGAGTAGGTGCCGCGCGCACCGGTGTAGCGCTGCCTGCCCTCGTCGGTGATGACGGCGTAGACACCGCGTTTGTCCTCGGGGCACAGGTCGCGGAAGGCGAAACCGGCCGAGAAGAGCCGGCCGACCAGCCGGGTCACCGAACTCTGCCCGAGCCCGACCCTGTCGGCGAGTTCCTGCATGCGCAGCTCGCCGTCCTCGGCCTGGACGAGACACTCCAGGGCGCGGAACTCGGACAGTCCAATTCCGTGCTTGCGCTGGAGGGCTTGGGTGAGCTGGCGCTCCACATGCGCGTGCAGGGTGAGGACCCTCCCCCACAGGGCCTGGTCGGACGAGGCGGCCGACGCATAGGGGATCGTTGTCATGAGGCAGCTCCCTTTCAGGCGGCGCATTGACAACAAGATACATGTTCATGCAAGCTTGGTAGACCGGTTTGACCCTTCAGCTGGAATCCGCGGAATCAGAAAACATGCACGCACAAGCAAATATGAGGGTTTTATGTCCGATACCACGGCACCCGCTGCCGGCGGTTCCTCTTCCCGTTCCCGGGACCGGGCCAGGCCGCTGCCCTCGTCGCCGTTCGGGATCACCGTCGGGGAGAAGACCACCGACTCCCCGCCGGTCTCCTTCGCCCCGATCACCGGCAGTGTCGTCCCGATCCGCCTGGCCGCGGTCTGAGCCGAGGAGCCAAGGTGTCCCATTCAGAGATCTCGAAGAGCGAGCTGACCGAGTACGTCCGTGAGGCGGTACGGATCAGCCGCGAGCACGTTGCCAAGGGCGGCATCCCGTTCTCCGGCGTAGTGGTCAACGACGGCCGCATCCTCGGTGTCGGCTTCAACCGGGTGCGCGAGGAGAACGACCCCACCGCGCATGCTGAGGTGGTCGCGCTGCGTGAAGCCGCCGCCGACCACGGGCTGGGCGCCACCGCCGGGGCCACGCTGATCGCCTCCGGCGAGCCGTGCGCCCTGTGCTACATGGCTTCGCTGTACTTCAGCGTCAACCACATCGTGTACGCGGCCGACCGCAAGACGGCCGCACGGTACGGCTTCGACTACTCAGGATCGTATTCGATCTTCGCCGAGGATCCGGCGGCCTGGCCGCTGAAGGTCACCTCGCTGCAGATCCCGGAAGCGACGAAGCCGTTCGAAGAATTCCTCGTCATGGTCGGGAGGCGGATGTGACCGGGACGGAAACCAGCAAAGTCGGCATCAGAGTCTGGTCGGACTACGTCTGTCCGTTCTGCATGCTTGCCGAGGGGCCGCTGCACGAGGCCACCCACGACCTCGACGTCGAGATCGAGTGGATGCCGTTCGAGCTGCGGCCCCACCCGGTTCCGACGCTGCGGCCGGAGGACGAGTACCTGCCGGAGGTCTGGGCCCGCTCGGTCTACCCGACGGCCCGTCGGATGGGCGTGGACATCACCCTGCCCACCGTCTCACCGCAGCCCTACACCCGGCTGGCGTTCGAGGGCTACCAGTATGCGGCCGAGCACGGCAAGGCCGCGGCATACACTCCGCGTGTGCTGCGGGCCTTCTTCCAGGAGAACCGGGACATCGGTCAGTTGGACGTGCTCGCCGACATCGCATCCGAACTGGGTCTGGACGCGGCAGGTTTCGCCCAGGCGCTGACAGCCGGAACCTACACCGAGGCACATCAGGAGGCGCTGCGGACCGCCGAGGCGAACCGCATCTCCGCCGTTCCCACGATCATCATCGGCGAACGCCACCGCCTGGAAGGTGTCCCGGCCGCAGCCCAGATCCGCAAGGCCGTGCTCGATGCCCAGGCCGAACAGGCGGTCGACCGAGGGGCCGTGTGCGGAGTCGACGGGTGCTGACATGACACGCAGCGGTCGAACGCCCCCGCATCCGGCACCTGGGAGCAGCGACGCCGGCGCACCCCTCTCACCGTAACCGGGTCCGCAGTGCTCGACGAGGCGACCGGCACGCGGTCGCGCCAATGACCGGGCCGTGACCGCGAGCGGCGAGCCGGACGGTTTCGACTCCACCTGACGCCCGGCGGACCACCGCTTCGCCGTGCGCGTCACCGCCCACACGGTATGGCACCCCCCATGACGGGCCAGCCCCGCAACCTCGGGCCCCATCGAACGAAAGGACCACCCATGCACTGGCTCTACCTCGCTATCGCAGTCGTCTTCGAGATCGCCGTCGCCATCGCAGCAGGCAAGGCCGAAGGCTTCAAGAACCGCAACTGGACGATCACAACCCTGGTCACCGGTGCCCTTGGGACCTACTTCCTCAGCAGGGCGCTGCTGACCTTCAGTGTCGGCGTCGGATACGCCATCTGGACGTCCGTTGCAGGCATCGGCATCACCCTTCTCGGAGCGCTGATCTTCGGCCAGCGTCTGGACTGGCGCAAGGCACTGGGTATCGCCGTCATCATCGCCGGAGTGGTCGGCCTCCAGCTCAGTGGCGCCGCCTGAGGACCCCCGCCCCCCCGCCTGACCCATCCTGACGAAAGGACTCCCGTTATGCCCGACACCGGCCGCTCCTCAGCCAGCTCCTGGCTCATGCTTCTCCTTGCCGGAGGGTTCGAAATCGGCTACGCGCTCTCCGTCGGCGGAAGTCACGGCTTCACTCGCCTGACGTGGTCGCTGGTTGCCGTCGTGTTCTTCCTTCTGACGCTCTGGGCGCTCAGCGTCGCACTGCGCACCATCGACGTCAGCATCGGCTATGCCGTCTGGGCAGGAATCGGGGCAGCCGGAGCAGCGGCGCTGGGGCCCGTGTTCTTCGACGAGACTCTCACCCCGGTCCAAGCCCTGTGGCTGGGCCTCATCATCGTCGGAGTGGTCTGGCTCAAGCTCGCCGACAGGCCGCAGAACAAGGAGCCTGTCGGCAGGCCGCAGGACGCCCAGAAGATCGCTGCCAGGCCGTAGAAGACCCAAGGTGCAATACCCTGAGGAGGATTCGGCCTACGTCCGCCGGATCACCGTCCACCACAACGGCCCAGCCCGGACCTCGTCACCGTTCCAGCGACTGCCCACGATCGAGGCCTGACCTCGGGCTGAGCGCACCGGGGCTGCAGTGGGTCGTGATCGCCTACGCGGCCTCCGCCGGGTTCATGCTGCTCGGCGGGCGGGCCGGGGACCTGTATGGGCGCAAGCGGATGTTCCTCGTCGGGCTCGCCCTGTTCACGGTGGCCTCCCTCGGCGGCGGGCTGGCCCGGGAGGGCCGGCAACCGACGGCCGCGCCCCGCGCGGCCGTCGGTTGCCGGCCCTCGACGCTGCTCACCGCCGCCGTCCCGGAGGGCGTGGCGCGCCCACGGGCCATCGAGACCTGGACCGCGGTGGGCGCCGGCGGCGGCGCGGCGGGCTCGTCGGCGGACTGCTGGCGGACGGGCTGTCGTGGCGGTAGGTGCTGCTGATCAACGTACCGGTCGGCGCCGTCGTCCTGGCCGGGGCGGCGCGCTGGCTGACCGAGAGCCGTGCCGGGGACGGGCGGCGCATCGACCTGCCCGGTGCGCCTCTGTTCACCACGGGCCTCGCCACGCTCGCGTACGGGATCGTGCAGACCGAGGCGGAGGGGTGGGCGGCGGCCGCGATGCTGCTGCCACCGTGCGCGGGACTCGCCCTGCTCGGCCCGTACCTCACCGTGGAGGCACGCACGAAGGCCCCGCTGAAGCTGCTCAGGCTGAGGTCGGTGTCCTCCGCGAAGACGGCCATGTCCGTCTGCGGTTCCACGATGTACTGCATGTGGTTGTTCATGACGCTGTGCGCGCAGAACCTCCTCGGCTACTCGCCCCTGGACGCCGGTCTCGCCCTGGCGCCCAACTCGCTGGCGGTGGTACTCGGCTCGAAGCTCGCCCCTCGGGTCTTGCCGGCCGTCGGGGCGCGGAACGCGGCGGTGCTCGGCACACTGGTCGCGGCCGCCGGTTTCGGCTGGCAGCCGACGATGACCGCGGACGGCGGGTAGCTGACGGCGATCATGTTCCCGGGGATACCGATGATGCTGGGCGCGGGCCCGGCGGCGACCCCGCTCGCCGCGCTCGCGACGTCCGGCGCGGAGCCGAGGGACGCCGGACTGGTGTCGGGTCTGGTCAACACCGCGCGCACCATGGGCGGTTCGCCGGGCTCGCGGTGATGTCGACGATCACGGCGACCCGGACGGGGGAGGCCGGTCGGCGCGGGCTCTGACGGAGGGGTACGCGGAGGCGTTCCGGACGAGCGGGGGCCTGCTGCCGGTGGGGGCCGTGCTGATGCTGGTGTGGCTGCCGCGGAAGAGCCCCGCCCGGTGAGGCAACGGCCCGCCGGCGGACCTCGCGGCGGCCCTGGTGCGCTCAGAGCCACCCTTGCTGCCGGGCCTCCCGCATTGCCTCCATGCGGTTGCGGGTGCCCGTCTTGCCGATGGCGGAGGAGAGGTAGTTGCGGACCGTGGACTCGGAGAGATGGAGCCTGGCCGCGATGTCGGCGACCGTCGCCCCGTCCACGGACGCCTTCAGCACGTCGCACTCGCGCGCGGTCAGCGGGCTGGGGCCGGCGCTGAGGGCGGCCGCGGCCAGCGCCGGGTCGACCACCGTCTCGCCGCGGAGCACCCGCCGGATCGCGGCGGCCAGTTCCTCCACCGGGCCGTCCTTGACCAGGAACCCGGCGGCGCCCGCCTCCATGGCCCGGCGCAGATAGCCGGGCCGGCCGAAGGTGGTCAGGATCAGCACCCGGCAGCCGGGGGCCCGTTCGCACAGCTCGGCCGCCGCTTCCAGGCCGCTCATGCCCGGCAGTTCGATGTCCAGCAGAGCCACGTCCGGGCGGTGGGCCAGCACCGCGTCCACGATCGCGTCGCCGGAGGAGAGCTGTGCGACGACCTCGATGTCGTCCTCCATGCCGAGCAGCAGGGCCAGGGCCCCGCGCATCATGCCCTGGTCCTCGGCGAGCAGGACCCTGATGGCCTTTGCGGGCTGCTGACGTCGGGGCGTCTCATCCACGAGGCCAGCGTACGGTGCGGGCCGGCGCCCCGAGAGCCGTCGCTGGGCGTGCGGACGGGTGCGGCCGTGCGCGGTCACTCGGCCCGGGGTGCCGCGGCCGCCGCCTGCAAGGAGTCCGGCTTTACGGGAAGTTCGGCCTTGGAGGCGGGTTCGGCCTTGGAGGCGGGTTCGGCCTTGGCGGGTGGTTCGGTCTTGACGAGGGGTTCGGTCCTGACGGGGGGTCCGGCCTCGACGGGAAGTTCCGCGGTGACACTGAAGCCGCCGCGCGGCGAGGGGCCCGCCCGCAACGACCCGCCCGCCGCCGCGAGGCGTTCGGTCAGGCCCTTCAGACCCGTCCCGCCGGCGCTTTTCGGAGCCGGCGCGGAGGACGTGCCGGTACCGTTGTCGGCGACCGTCAGCCGGACCCGCTCCGATGTGCCGTCGACGGTGATCTCGCAGCGGGCCGCGCCGCTGTGGCGTACGGCGTTGGTGACCGCCTCGCGGACCACCCAGCCGAGCAGGGCCTCGGTCCGGGGGCCCAGGGGCGGGCCCGACCGGTGGACGACGGGTTCCATGCCGGCGGCGGTCAGGGCCGAGCGGGCACGGTCCAGTTCCGTGGCGAGGCTGCCCTCGCGGTAGCCGGTCACCGCCTCGCGGATCTCGGTGAGCGCCTGGCGGCCCACGGACTCGATGTCCGTCACCTCCACCAGCGCGGCTTCCAGATCGCGGGGGGCCAGGCGGCGGGCCGCCTCCGACTTCACGACGATCACCGACAGGGTGTGGCCGAGCAGGTCGTGCAGGTCGCGGGAGAAGCGAAGGCGTTCCTTCTCAACCGCGCGCCGGGCCAGTTCCTCCCGGGCGGCGCGCAGTTCGCGCACCGCCTCGGAGAGGGACAGGAGGGCGGCCGTCACCATGGTCGACAGGAAGGTGCCGTAGGCGATGCCGATCCCGTCCCAGCCCTCGCGCAGCCCGGCGACCGTACCGGCCAGCACGCTCAGCCCGATGCCCGTTCTCCCGAGCCCCGGGCCCCGTACGATCGCGCCCGTCGCCAGCCCCAGCAGCGGGAAGAACAGCAGCCAGCTGCCGCCGTAGCCGAGGGCGAGGGCACAGGTTATTGCCCCCATCAGCAGCAGTGCCGTCCGCGTGGAGCGCGCCTCGCGCCTGCTCCTGTCGAAGGCGCGGAACGCCACGTAGACATAGCAGGAGTTGAAGGTGAGCAGACCGAGTCCGCCGATCCACGGATTGGGGGTCTCGGCCTGGAGGACGTTGGAGAGCGAGCCCGTCCCCATCAACAGCCAGGGCAGCAGGGAGTAGCCGCTGGGCGGCGGTCCCGCGTCGTCCAGCGGCGCGAAGGCCCGGCCGGTTTGGCGGCACGCCGCCGCACTGCCCGTCCTTCGCCTTGTCCCCGTCTTCGCCCGCAGCCCCGTCATCGTCATCGTCGTCGCCCTCGTTCCCGTCATCCGCGTCATGCCCACGACGCTACGGGTGCTGGAGCCGGTCCGGCAGCGCCGCTTGTACGCGATCGGCCGGGACAAATGTCATGGGTGCCGTCGGCCGTCGGGACACGAAGCCGATCTGACACTGCGTCAGCAGGCTTCACAACTGCGGAAGGCTGGGCTATACAGGGGGTCGCCGTACTGGAACGCGTTCTAGAACGGGCGGGTTCCACGGTCCCGTGACGACCCCGGTGCGGCCGACGGTGCGGACGGCCGCACCGGGGTCTTTCCCCGTCAGTGTCAGGAGCCCCATGCCCATCGACGAAGCCGCGGCCCTCGCCGCCGAACCCCGCTCCGGCGAGATCACCTGGGATCACAAGGACGTCCAGCTCTACCACCTCGGCATCGGCGCCGGCGTCCCCGCGACCGACCCCGACGAACTGCGCTACACCCTGGAGTCCCGGCTGCACGTCCTGCCGAGCTTCGCCACCGTCGCGGGCGCGGGCGCCCCCGGCGTGATCAGTGGCCTGTCCATGCCGGGTGTGGAGGTCGACCTCGCCCGCGTGCTGCACGGCGGCCAGACCCTGCGGATCAACCGCCCGCTCCCGGCCGAGGGAAGGGCCACCGCCACATCCCGTGTCGCCGCCGTGTACGACAAGGGCACGGCCGCCATCCTCGTCCTGCGCACCGACGTCGCCGATGCCGACGGCCCGCTGTGGACCAGCGACGCGCAGATCTTCCTGCGAGGCGAGGGCGGCTGGGGCGGCGACCGAGGCCCGTCCACCCGCCTGGCACCGCCCACCGGCGAGCCGGACCGGGTGGTCGAGCGGCCGATCCGGGAGGACCAGGCACTCCTCTACCGCCTCTGCGGCGACTGGAACCCGATGCACGCCGACCCCGACTTCGCGAAGAGCGCCGGGTTCGAGCGGCCCATCCTGCATGGTCTGTGCACCTACGGGATGGCGCTGAAGGCGGTCGTGGACACGCAGCTCGACGGGGACGTGACCCGCGTCCGCGCCTACTCCACGCGCTTCGCCGGGGTCGTCTTCCCGGGCGAGACCCTCCGCATCCGCATGTGGCGGCAGGACGACGCGGTCCGGGTCTGCGTGAGCGTGGTCGAACGGGACGACGCCCCGGTCCTCGCCGACACGATCGTCGAACACTCCTGAGCCACCGGGCCACCGGGCCACCGGGTCACCGGGCCACCGGGCCACTCAGGCACTCAGGCATATGGGGCCACCGGGCCACCGAGACTTCGAGGGGAGCCGCACCATGCGCGCAGCCGTGCTGCAGGAGATCGGCCAGGACAAGCTGGAGGTCTTCGACGACGTAGAGGCGACGGGGTTCGGCCCCGGCAGGGTCAGGATCCGGGTGCGCGCCACAGGGCTGTGCCACTCGGACCTGTCCGCGATGAGCGGCGTGCTGCCGCAGCCCGCCCCGTTCGTGCCCGGCCACGAGGGCGCGGGCGAGATCCTGGAGGTCGGCGAGGGCGTGCGCAACGTCAAGCCGGGCGACCGGGTGGTCGTGTGCTGGCTGCCGGCCTGCGGCGCGTGCCCCGCCTGCAGGCGCGGGCAGACCGAGCTGTGCCTGGCCGGGTTCATGAACGCGGGCACCCCCAACTTCAGGCGGGCCGACGGCGACGTCTTCGGCTTCGCCGGCACCGGCACCTTCACCGAGGAGGCCGTCGTCGACGCGGGCTGCGCCGTGCCGATCCCGGACGACGTGCCGTACGACATCGCCGCCCTCATCGGCTGCGGTGTGACCACGGGCCTGGGCGCGGCCCTCAACACGGCGGACGTCGAGGCCGGCTCGTCCGTCGCCGTCATCGGGTGCGGCGGCGTCGGTGTCTCCGCGATCCAGGGGGCGCGGCTCAAGGGGGCCGCCGAGATCGTCGCCGTCGACCCGGTGGTCTCGCGCCGCGAGGCCGCGCTGAAGTTCGGTGCCACGAAGGCGGTCCCGCCCGAGGAACTGCCCGACGCCAAGCAGCAGGTCACCGGAGGCGAAGGCTTCGACTACGTCTTCGAAGTGGTCGGCAGGTCGGCCACGGCCCGCACGGCGTACGAGAACACCCGGCGCGGCGGCACACTCGTCGTGGTCGGCGCGGGCGCGATGGACGACGTCCTCCAACTCAACATGTTCGAGCTGTTCTTCGACGAGAAGCGGATCCTGCCGTCCCTGTACGGCGGCGGGGACGTCCTGCGCTCGTACGAGCGGACCATCGCGCTCTGGCGCGCCGGGCGCATCGACCTGGCGGGACTGATCACGCACCGGGTGCCGCTCACCGGGATCAACGAGGCGCTGGAGCAGATGCGGACGGGCACCGCGCTGCGCACCTGCATCGAGATCTGAGCCTTGGTGTCTCCCCGTTCATCCGACAGTTTCGACAGCGTTCCGAAAGGACCTTGATGTCGCTGCCACTGGAAGGGCTGTCCGCGGTCGTCACCGGCGCAGGCCGGGGCCTGGGCCGGGCCGAGGCGCTGGAGCTCGCCCGGCTCGGCGCGTCCGTCGTCGTCAACGACTACGGGCGGCCGGGCCGGGACGGTTCCGGTGAGGCGTCCGCGGCCCCCGCCGAGGAGGTCGCCGCCGAGATCCGCGCGGCGGGCGGCCGGTCCGTCGCCCACACCGGGGACGTCGCCGACTTCGAACAGGCCCGGGAACTCGTCGAGTCGGCCGTCGCCGAGTTCGGGAAGCTGGACGTCCTGGTCAACAACGCCGGCATCCTGCGCGACCGCATGGTCTTCTCGATGTCCGAGGACGAATGGGACTCGGTGATCCGGGTCCATCTCAAGGGTCACTTCAACACGACCCACTTCGCCGCCGCGCACTGGCGGGCGCGCTCCAAGGCGGCGGACCGCCCGGTGTACGGGCGGATCGTGAACACCTCCTCGGAGGCGTTCCTGGCGGGTTCGGCCGGACAGCCCAACTACGCGGCGGCGAAGGGGGGAATCGTCGGCCTCACGACATCGACGGCGCTCGCGCTCGCCAAGTACGGGGTGACGGCCAACGTGATCTGCCCGCGCGCCAGGACGCGTATGACGCAGGACGTCTTCGCCGGCTTCGCACAGCCGGACGGGGGCCTCGACCCGCTCGCTCCCGAGCATGTCGCGCCGCTCGTCGGCTATCTGGCGTCACCCGCCGCGGCACAGGTCAACGGCCAGCTCCTGGTCGTCCACGGCGGCCTGGTCGCGATCGTCGACCGGCCGCGCGTGCGGGTGAGGTTCGACACCGGGCAGGACGCCTTCACCTACGGGGAACTCGACGCGCTGCTCACCCCGCACTACGCGCAGCGGCCGGCGGGTGAGACGTTCGCGGCGGCGGAGGTACTCGGGCTCCGGCACGAGCGGGACTCGGCGGACCGGGCGCCGGCTTCGGCGGACCGCTGAGCGGACGGCGGCCGTGCGGCCGTGCGGCGGGGCGGCGGGGCGGCCGTGCGGCGGGGCGTCCGTGCGGCGGGGCGTCCGGAAGGGGGGCGAAAAGCCCGTACGCGACGGCTGCCCGTACGCGACGGCCCCGCCCGTCGTGGGACGGGCGGGGCCGTGTGCTGCGGCGACCGGCCGGCGGCCGCCCGGCTGACGCGCGGTCAGCGTGCGTACGGTTCCTCGCGGGCCGCCGTCAGGCCGCCGAGCCGGCCCGTTCGGACTCCTGCCCGGACGGCTTGCGGTGCCGGCCGTGCGGAGCCGCCTCGGACTCCTGCGCGGAGACCGGGCCGCGGTGCCGACCGTGACCCGGGAGCTGATGGGCCTCGGCGGACAGCGGCGTTGTCGTACTGGTGTCGTTCATCGGAAATGTTCACCCCGTCAACATGATCCTTCCTACAGCCGGGTGAGTCTAACGGGCGGTGGTGACAGTCGTCTCGGCGGCCGAGGCCCTCGTGCCGCGCGCGTCGCCGTGCCCTTCACCGTCCGCGGGCACCTCCGCGGGCATCTCCGCGGGCATCTTCAAGGGGCGCCGCGCCGCGAAGAACCTCGCCAGGGGCGCCACCTCCCGCACCGTGGGCCCCCGCAACGGCGCCTCCCGCAGCGGCACCGGCCGCGCCGCCTCCTGCTTCGCGAACCCCGGGACCGGCCCCTCGGCGGCCTCCCGCACCGTGGGCAGAGCCGCGGGCAGTACCGCGGGCAGCGCCGCGGGCAGCGCCGCCGGCCGCCCGGCCGGCTCCAGCCGCGCCACCCCGCACCGCACGACGCCGGTCGTGTACGGCAGCCGCAGCACCCCATCCCGCGTCCACAGCCCCGCCCCGGTCAACCAGCCCGCAGGCGGCGCGAGATGGTGGATCCGGCGGTCCACGGGCCGCCACACCGCGACCCAGGTGCCCGCCGGCCCGTCGATCCGCAGCGCCACCGCGCAGCTCTCCGGCATCAGCGCGTTCCCCGGCTGGATCGCGAACGGCGTCGCCGGGCAGTCCAGCAGCAGGCACTCGGGGAAACGCACCGGCCGCGTGCTGCCCATCACCCCCCACCCCAGCCGGTGGCGGCCCGGTGACGGCGCGTCGGACCGGATCAGCAGCAGCCCGCTGTCCGGGTCCGCGAGCACCAGACGGTCGTCGCTGCCGTCCGCGATCTGCAGCAGGGGCGACATCTCACCGCCCCGTGCCAGATCCACCACCACCGTCTTGGTGGGACCCCCCTCCGGTGTGCGGTCCAGGGCCAGCAGCCGGCCCGTACGGTCCAGCCACACCCCGCCCGAGCACCGGCCCGGCACCTCCGCCAGGCGCTCCGGCCCGAAGGCCCCGCCCGACACGAGCCACACCGTCGTCGACTCCCGGCCCGCCGCGAGCGCGAACGCGCGGTCCCCGGTCGGCGCGGGCGGCAGCAGCCGCAGCCGCGTTCCCTCCCCGGGGCACTCCACCGCGCCCAGCGGCAGTTCCCCCGTCCCGGGCCCCGTCGGGTAGAGCAGCGAGAACGTGTGCCGCCCGTCCGCGACGCGGTGGATCAGCACCCGTCCGTCGGCCATCGGCTGTACTTCGGTGCCGGGTTCCTCCGGCTGGTTGCCCGGCAGCGGCACGGCGTACGGTTCGGGGCCGGCCAGGGTCCAGCGCTCGGGGTACCAGGAATCGCCGTCCAGGGCGAGGCGCGCCGCGTAGGTACCGTCCGCGGTGATCACGCATCCGGGTCGGGCCGCCCAGTCGTTCCCGTTCTCCGTGGCGGTCATGAAGGCACAGGCCGTCATCGTTCGGTCACCTCCCGCAACGAAGCTAGTTTTCGTACGCACGGGCGTGGCATCGGCGAGCCGCTGCTTCACACATAAGGGTGTTCGTCCCACGGTTTGTCCGAAGAACGGGGGCGGATGTGCTGCAGGAGGGGGCGCACGGCCCGCCGTCGCGCACCCCCGTGCCGTCCGTCCCCTCCCTGCCTGGGCGAATGGCCCGTGACCGGTGGGACACGGACCCGGGGCAGGTAGCCTTTTCCCCGTGCCCCGTCTGTCTGAAGTCATCGCCGCGCTGGAAACCCTGTGGCCCGCCGAGCGGGCCGAGTCCTGGGACGCGGTCGGCACGGTCGTGGGCGACCCCGGCCAGGAGGTCTCCCGGGTCCTCTTCGCCGTCGACCCCGTACAGGAGATCGTCGACGAGGCGGTGAAGCTGGGCGCGGATCTGCTGGTCACCCACCATCCGCTCTACCTGCGCGGTACGACGACGGTGGCGGCCTCCACCTTCAAGGGCCGTGTCGTACACACCCTCATCAAGAACGACATCGCGCTCCACGTCGCCCACACCAACGCCGACCGCGCCGACCCCGGCGTCAGCGACGCCCTCGCCGGCGCGCTCGACCTCAGGGTCGTGCGCCCCCTCGTACCGGACCCGACCGACCCGGACGGCCGCCGGGGCCTCGGCCGCGTCTGCGAGTTCGACCACCCGCTGACCGTCCGCGAGCTGGCCGCCCGCGCCGCCGAACGGCTGCCCGCCACCGCGCAGGGCATCCGCGTCGCCGGCGACCCCGACGCGCCCGTCCGCACGGTCGCCGTCAGCGGCGGTTCCGGCGACAGCCTCTTCGACGACGTCCGGGCGGCCGGCGTCGACGCCTTCCTCACCGCGGACCTGCGCCACCACCCGGCGTCCGAGTTCATGGCCGCTCACGCCCACCGCCCTCTCGCGCTGCTCGACGCGGCGCACTGGGCCACCGAGTGGCCCTGGTGCGAGCTGGCCGCATCCCAGCTCGACGAGATCTCCGACCGGCACGGATGGGACCTGCGCGTCCACGTCTCGACGACGGTCACCGACCCCTGGACCGCCCACGCGGCGTCCGCCACCGTCCTTCCAACGAGCGCCGCGCACGCCTCTTCCCCTTCGTCGCCCACCACCGCCCCTGCAGAGAGCGCCTCGCGCGCCCCCTCCGATCCTCCTGGAGCCCCCAACTGAACGCCGCGTCCGCCGACCAGATCCGACTCCTCGACGTCCAGGCCCTGGACGTACGCCTCCAGCAGCTCGCGCACCGTCGGAGGTCCCTGCCCGAGCACGCCGAGATCGAGTCGCTGACCAAGGACCTCACGCAGCTGCGCGATCTGCTGGTGGCCGCGCAGACCGAGGAGAGCGACTGCGCCCGCGAACAGACCAAGGCGGAGCAGGACGTGGACCAGGTGCGCCAGCGCGCCGCCCGCGACCAGCAGCGCCTCGACTCCGGCGCGGTCACCTCCCCGAAGGACCTGGAGAACCTCCAGCACGAGATCGCCTCGCTCGCCAAGCGGCAGGGCGACCTGGAGGACGTGGTCCTGGAGGTGATGGAGCGCCGCGAGTCCGCGCAGGAGCGGGTCGGCGAGCTGACCGGGCGGGTCGCGTCGGTGCAGTCGAAGATCGACGACGCCACGGCGCGCCGGGACGCGGCCTTCGAGGAGATCGACGGCGAGATGGCCTCGGTGACCAAGGAACGCGAGGTCATCGCGGGTTCGGTGCCCGCGGACCTGCTGAAGCTCTACGACAGGCTGCGCGAGCAGCAGGGCGGCATCGGCGCGGCCAAGCTCTACCAGCGCACCTGCCAGGGCTGCCGCCAGGAGCTGGCGATCACCGAGCTGAACGAGATCCGCGCGGCGGCACCCGACACGGTCGTCCGCTGCGAGAACTGCCGCCGCATCCTGGTGCGCACCAACGAGTCCGGTCTGTAAGAGGCGTACGGCGTGCGGGAGTTCATCGTCGAGGCCGACGGCGGGTCCCGGGGCAACCCGGGGCCCGCGGGCTACGGCTGTGTGGTGCGGGACGCTGCCACGGGCGAACCGCTGGTGGAGCGCGCCGAGTTCATCGGCGTCGCCACGAACAACGTCGCCGAGTACCGCGGACTGCTGGCCGGGTTGCGCGCGGCCCACGAGCTGGACCCCACCGGGCGGGTGCACGTCCGCATGGACTCCAAGCTGGTCGTGGAGCAGATGTCGGGCCGCTGGAAGATCAAGCACCCGGACATGAAACCGCTGGCGATGCGGGCCGCCGCCGTCTTCCCCGCCGCACGGGTCACCTACGAGTGGATCCCGCGCGAGCACAACAAGCACGCGGACCGGCTGGCCAACGAGGCGATGGACGCGGGGAGCCGGGGTGAGCGGTGGAGTGCCTCCCGGCCCGCCGGGGAGCCGGGCACCCGGGTCGTGACGGTCCCCGAGCCGTCCGGCCCACCGGGCGATGCGCGCGCCGGGGCCGCACGTGCGCGGGCGGCTCTGGCGGTGGCCGGCGGTCCGGTGCCGGTGGGGGCGGGCGAGGGAGCGGTGACCGCCGGGGTGGCCGCCGCGGGGCCGGGTACGCCGGGCGGGGCGGGTACCCCGGATGGGCCGCGTACGCCGGGTGAGGCGGGTACCCCGGATGGGCCGCGTACGCCGGGTGAGGTGGTGCCCGGACCGGCGGCCGGGACGCAGGGCGCCGCGCGTGCCGGGGCGGCTCTTGCGGGGACCGGCGGTGCGGGTTCCGTTCGCCCGGGCGCGGTTGCCCCCGTGGGGAGTGCCCCGGTGGAGCGTGCCCCCGTGGAGCGTGCCCGTGCCGACGTCCGGGCCGCCCGTCATGTCGCCTCCGTCCCGCCCGACCTCGGCGCCCCGACCACCTTCGTCCTGCTGCGGCACGGTGAGACCCCCCTCACCCCGCTCAAGCGGTTTTCCGGCAGCGACGGCGGCGACCCGGCCCTGTCCGACACCGGTCGGCGCCAGGCCGAACGCGTCGCCGCCGCGCTCGCCGTGCGCGGCACCGTCCAGGCTGTCGTCTCCTCGCCCCTCAGCCGCTGCCGCGAGACCGCCGGGATCGTCGCCGCCCGACTGGGGCTGGCGGTGAGCGTCGAGGACGGGCTGCGCGAGACCGGTTTCGGAGCCTGGGAGGGCCTGACGTTCGCCGAGGTCCGCGCGCGCTACCCGGACGACATGGACGCCTGGCTGGCCGACCCGGAGGCGGCGCCCACCGGCGGCGGCGAGAGCTTCGCGGCCGTCGCCCGCCGGGTCTCCGCCGCGCGGGACGACCTCATCGCCGCCCACGCGGGCCGCACGGTTCTGCTCGTCTCCCACGTGACACCCATCAAGACCCTCGTCCGCCTGGCCCTCGGCGCACCCCAGGAGGCCCTGTTCCGCATGGAGCTGTCCGCGGCGTCCCTGACGGCCGTGGCGTACTACGCGGACGGCAACGCCAGCCTCCGCCTTCTCAACGACACGTCCCACCTGCGCTGAGTCAACGGTCGACGGCGCAGTGCCGCCGCCTCCCGAGCCGGCCCCTCGCTCCGGGCCCAGTCCCGCGCCGCGATCGCGTCCCGCGGGACCATCCAGGTCCCGCACGCCCAGCCGGCGTCGGGCAGTGCCGGGTACAGCCCGCCGCCACCGGCGCCCGCGCCAGGGGCACGGCGTCGGCGGCGTCCGCCACGACGTCCACCGGGCTCAGTGGATCTCCGGCACCACCACGTCCAGCGACCACGCCCTCCCCGCCCTGGCCGGTGCCTCCGCCTCCACCGTGTGACCCAGGTCCCGCAGCGCCACCACCAGTTCCGCCGGGTCCTTCGGCGCGGCCCCCGCGGCCAGCAGAGCGCGCACGATCCGCCCCTTCGTCGCCTTGTTGAAGTGGCTGACCACCGACCGCTTCTCCACCCCGTCCACGACCCGGGAGTGCAGCACCCGCACGGTGGCCGTCCGCCCCGCCAGCTCACCCTTCGGCTTCCACGCGGCCGCGTACGCGGAGGAGCGCAGGTCCAGCACCAGGCCGTCACCGGCCGCCTCGGGCAGGACGGCGGCCATCGGCGCACGCCAGTACGCGCCCAGCGCCCCGAGGCCCGGCAGCTTCACGCCCATCGAGCAGCGGTAGGAGGGAATGCGGTCCGTCACACGGACCGCGCCCCACAGTCCCGAGAACACCAGCAGGCAACCGGCCGCGCGACGCTTGGCCGCCGTGTCCAGCGAGGCCAGGCCGAGGGCGTCGTACAGCACGCCCGTGTAGATCTCCCCGGCGGGCCGCGCCCCCGCCGTCCGCAGCCCGGCGTTCTTGGCGACCTCACCGCGCAGGCCCTCGCTGAGCCCCAGCACCTCGCGCGCCTTCTCCTCGTCGCCGCCGCACAATGCGACCAGTTCGTCGAGGACGGCCTCCCGCGCGGCGGTCAGCACCGGCAACGACAGCGACTCCAGCCTCAGCGGGGCACCCCGACCGGAGGGCGCCTTGCCTTCGGAGGGCGGCAGCAGGACAAGCACACGTACTCCTTCAGTAGAGCTCCGCGCCAGCGTACGGCCCCGGTGGGCGTCGGGATGCCGCCCCACCGGCCCCGCCCTAGGCTCGAACCATGCCCCGCCGTCCCATCCGCGTCGTCGGCGCCCCCGAGGGCCCGCTGCGGGACGCGCTGCGCGGGCAGCGCGCCGGACTCGGGGTACCCGGGGACTTCCCCGCCGAGGTACTCGCCGAGGCCGAGCGGGTCACCAGGGAGCCGCGCCTGCCCGCCGCCGACGCCACCGACGTTCCCTTCTTCACGCTCGGCCGGTCCGCCTCCGCCGGCCGCGGCCACGCCCTGCACCTGGCACGGCGCACGGGCGGTTTCCGCGTCCGGTACGCCGTCGCCGACCTCGCCGCCTTCGTCCCGCCCGGCGGCGCCCTGGACTCCGAGGCCCACCGCCGGGTCACCACCCTGCGCTTCCCGGACGGCGGGATCCCGCTGCACCCGGCCCCGATCGCCGAGGACGCCGCGAGCCTGCTGCCGGGCGCGACACGCCCCGCCGTGCTGTGGACCCTCGACCTCGACGCGGACGGCCGCACCGTCGCCACCGACATCCGCCGCGCCCTCGTACGCAGCCGCGCGGCACTCGGCCACCACGGCGTGCAGAAGGAGATCGAGGGCGGCACCGCCGAGGAACCCGTCGCCCTCCTGAAGGACATCGGCCGGCTGCGCGAGGCACTGGAGGCGGAGCGGGGCGGCATCTCCCTCACCGTGCCCGAACTGGACATCCTGGAGCACGACCACACATACCAACTGGCCTACCGCGCCCCGCTCCCCGTCCAGGGATGGAGCGAACAGCTCTCCCTCCTCACCGGCATGGCCGCGGCGGCGCTCATGCTCGCCCACGGCACCGGAACGCTGTGGACGCTCCCGGCCGCTCCGGACGGTGCGATCGGCCGGCTGCGCCGCAGCGCGCACGCCCTGCGCATCGACTGGCCCCGCCACGCCTCCTACGCACGCCTCATCCGCTCCCTGGACCCGCATCGGCCCCCTCACGCGGCCTTCCTCCAGGAGTGCACGACCCTGCTGCGCGGCGCCGGCTGCACGGTCTTCCGCGAGGGCGTGCTGCCGCCCATCACCACCCATGCCGCGGTCGCCGCGCCCTACGCCCACTGCACGGAGCCGCTGCACCGCCTCGCCGACCGCTACGCCTCGGAGATCTGCCTCGCGGCCGTCGCGAACAGGGCCCCGCCCGACTGGGTCCTCGGGGCGCTCGACGCGCTCCCCGGGGAGACGGCCGGGGGAGGCCACCGGGCCGACGCGGTCGAAAACGCGTGCCTGGACACCGTCGCGGCCGCCCTGCTCCAGGACCGCGTCGGCGAGGTCTTCGACGGCTGCGTGGTGGACGTACAGGAGGACGATCCCACCCTCGGCACCGTCCAGGTGGAATGGCCCCCGGTGGCCGCCCCCGTCGAGAGCGGCACGGCCCCGCTGCCGCTGGGGGAACGACTGCGGGTCCGGCTCACCCGGGCCGCTCCGGCAGCGGCGGCGATCCGGTTCACGCCCGCGTGATCGCCGGACGAGACGGTCGGCGCCGCCGACGTGGCAGGAGACCACCCGGACCGCCCGCAGAGGTCCGCGCCCCGGCGGGGGAGGTTCAACTCGCAGTCCGTGCGTCCGTGCCTCCGTGCGTCCGTGCGGGGGTGCCCAGTCGCGCGGGGCCGGGGCGGGGGCGTGCCGCAGTCCGTAGTCACGAAGAGGGGCACCGCCCGCTCCGTGGCGACAGGGTCGAGCGACCGGCTCGCCGCGCGCATCCCTGACGGCGGGCGTGACCGTGTGCCACGATCGAGAGAACGGTTCCCGACCTCACGGACAGGTGATCTTCCGATGTCCCAGTCTGGCGAGCGACAGAAGGAGGGGCGTGACATGACTGCCATGGCCCATGAGCCGCTCACGCAGGAAGAGGTCCTGCTGGAGGGCTTTCTCGCCCTGGACACACCGGAGGGTTTCCGGGCAGAACTGATCGAGGGGGAGATCGTTGTGACACCGCCGCCGGACGGGGACCACGAGGACTGCATCGGCCTGATCGTGAGCCAAGTGATCAGGCGGGCCCGGACCGACATGCAGTTCTCCGGGAACAAGGGCCTGAAACTGGACAGCGGGGGCGCCTGCCCGAAGAACCACGTGATCCCCGACGGCACCTTCGCCTCAGCGGAACTGCGGCTCTACCGGGGCGCCGGCCCCTGGATGCCCTGCGACGGCGTCGCCATGGTCCTGGAGGTGACGTCCACCAGGCCCGGCACCGACCGCGAGGCCAAGCGCCGGTGCTACGCCCGCGGAGGCATCCCCCTGTACCTGCTCGTCGACCGCGACGACGCCTCGGTCACGCTGTTCAGCGCCCCGGAGCGCGAAGACTACCGCCAGCACTGCACACTCCCCTTCGGTAAACCGCTCACCCTTCCGGAGCCGTTCGCCTTCGAACTGGACACGGCGGACTTCCTCTGACGCAGCCGGGATGGCCCGGCCGCCGCACCGAGCGTCACCCCACGCCCGGTACCATGGTCGACACGGCAGACGAGCCGGGCGGGCGGCCGCGTGGAGGTCCTGGTGGATCTCCCCGAGGAACGTCCGGGCTCCACAGGGCAGGGTGATGGCTAACGGCCACCCGGGGTGACCCGCGGGACAGTGCCACAGAAAACAGACCGCCGGGGACCTCGGTCCTCGGTAAGGGTGAAACGGCGGTGTAAGAGACCACCAGTGCCCAGGGTGACCTGGGCAGCTAGGTAAACCCCACCCGGAGCAAGGTCAAAAGGGAGTCACTTCTCCAGGATATGGAGAAGTGACTCCTGCGCGGACGTTCGAGGGCTGCCCGCCCGAGTCCGCGGGTAGACCGCACGAGGCCGGCGGCAACGCCGGTCCTAGATGGATGGCCGTCGCCGGAGGGCCCGCGAGGACCCCCCGGAACAGAACCCGGCGTACAGCCCGACTCGTCTGCCGCTCCTATTTTCGCAGGTCAGATGTCGTGTTACTGGCTAGACAAACCCTCGGGGTCGAATCCGGGGCGAATTTGGGTCGCGGGTATCGTCGTTTCTGTCTGCCACCCTGCGCACCGGCGCCCGCGGGACGCCGTTCCATCTCGCCGGGGCCTTCCCCTCCGGCCGCCCGGTGGCCGCGTGGGCGTGCTCGTCGTCCCAGGACCGACGCATGCCCATCTGCTCGGAGAGCACATGGCGGTTGACCACCCGCTTCTCCGGTGCGCGCGGCGGCCGCGGCCGCCCGCCGCGCCGCAGCGCGCAACTGCCGTGGGCCCCGTGTCCGGTACGGCACGGAGCGCGGCTCGGAGCCCTACATCGCCTGGTGGCGCAGGTGCTTTTCGGCGGCGACGACGAGCGCGGCCAAAACGGCGATACCGAGGACGCGCAGCCACGCCTGGCCGGTGATCGGAGCCGTGTGGAAGAGACGGTTCATGGCCGGCACGTAGGTCAGGGCGAGCTGGCCGGCCGCCTGGGTCAGGACGCCGCCGATGATCCACCGGTTGGAAAGCAGGCCGATGCGCCACACGGCGCGGGTCAGGGAGCGGCAACTGAACAGGTAGAGCAGTTCGACGGCGACGAACAGGTTCACCGCCGCAGTGCGTGCTTCGGCCAGTTCTGCGCCGGTATCGCGTTCCCAGGCGAACAGCCACCAGGAGCCGGCCACGAGCAGGACGGAGACCAGCAGGATCCGGCTGACGAGGGCACCGGTGAGCAGCGGCCGGGCCGGGTCGCGTGGCGGACGCTGCATGATGCCGGCTTCTTTGGGCTCGAAGGCGAGCATCAGGCCGAGCGCGACAGCGGTGGTCATGTTGATCCACAGGATCTGGGTGGGCAGGACCGGCAGGGTGGTGCCGAGCAGGACGGCCATCAGAATGACGAGCCCTTCGCCCATGTTGGTGGGCAGGGTCCACACGATGAACTTGGTGAGGTTGTCGAAGACGCCGCGGCCTTCTTCGACGGCGGCCTCGATGGTGGTGAAGTCGTCGTCGGTGAGGACCATGTCGGAGGCGTCCTTGGCCACCTCGGTGCCACCGCGCCCCATGGCGATGCCGATGTCGGCCCGGCGCAGGGCCGGGGCGTCGTTGACGCCGTCACCGGTCATCGCCACCACCTGCCCGCGGTCCTGCAGAGCCTCGACCAGCCGGAGCTTCTGCTCGGGGGAGACCCGGGCGAAGACGCGTGCTCGGCCGACCGCTTCCGGGTAGGCGTGGGCGGGCAGCGCCGTCAGGTCGGCCCCGGTGAGCAGGTCCCCACGCCCGCCCTCTACCGGCCCGGGCAGCAGCCCGAGCCGACCGGCGACGGCGCGGGCGGTGGCCGCGTGGTCCCCAGTGATCATCTTGACGGTGATACCGGCGGTGTGGCAGGCGGTGACCGCGCCGGCCGCGGCCGGCCGCGGCGGGTCCAGCATGGCCTGCAACTCGGTCAGCACCAAGGAGCCGTGCAGGTCTCGCTCGGCGAAACGGTCCGGGTCCGCGGACAGCAGTACCGCGGTGGCCAGGACCCGCAGCCCCCGGGCGGCCAGATCCTCGGCAGCGTCCAGGACGGCCGCCCGGTCCAGCGCAACGGCGCTGCCGTCGGCGCTCATCTGAGCACAGCACAGGTCGACGACCCGTTCGACGGCACCCTTGACGAGCACCATGTGATCGCCGCTGTCACGGTCGCTGTGGAGGGTGGCCATGTACTGCCGCTCGGAGCTGAAGGGGATCGTGCCGACCCGGGGATACCGCTCGCCCATCTCGTCGGTGGTGAGGCCGCCCTTGCCGGCCACGACGAGCATCGCCCCTTCGGTCGGGTCCCCCACCACCTCCCACCGCCCGTTCCTCTCGGTCAGCGCGGCGTCGTTGCAGCCCGCCCCGGCCAGCAGACACCACGACAACGCTCGGCTCGTCTCGGCCGTGACCGCCCTCCCCTCATGGTCCTGCACGGTACCGGCAGGGGCGTAGCCGGAGCCGGTCACCGTGAAGGCCGCCTCGGGCGTGCACACCGTCTGGACCGTCATCTGGTTCTCGGTCAGGGTGCCGGTCTTGTCCGAGCAGATCACCGTGGTGCTGCCGAGGGTCTCCACCGCGGGCAGTCGGCGGATCACCGCACGGCGCCTGGCCATCCGGCCCACCCCGATGGCCAGCGTGATGGTGACCGCGGCCGGGAGTCCTTCGGGGATCGCACCCACCGCCAGGGCCACCGCGGCGGTGAACGTCTGGGCCGCCCCCTGCCCGCGCATCAGACCGATCGCGAAGGTGAGCGCCGCCAGGGCAAGGATCACCACGGTCAGGGCCTTGCTGAACGCGGCGAGCTTCGCGGTCAGCGGCGTGGCCAGCGCCTGCGCGGCTCCCACCAGGCGATGGATTTCCCCCAGCTCGGTCTCCGCGCCGGTCGCCACCGCGACGCCGACTCCCCGTCCCGCCGTCACCAGAGTGCCGGAGTGGATCATGTTCCGCCGGTCGGCCACCGGTGTGTTCGCGTGCAGCACCACCTCGTCCTTGGCCACCGGAGCGGACTCCCCGGTCAGCGCCGACTCGTCCACCCGTAGGTCCACCACCTGCATCAGCCGCACATCGGCCGGCACCTTGTCACCGGCTTCCACCACCACCAGATCGCCCGGTGCGAGATTCTCCGAAGGCACCGCCTGCTCATATCCGTCGCGTATCACGCGGGCCGTGGTGCGCACCATCGACCGCAGGCTCTCCAGCGCCGCCTCGGCCTTCGACTCCTGCACGAAACCGACCAGCGCGTTGACCGACACAACAGCAAAAATCACGGCGGAATCCACGTACTCGCCCATGGACGCGGTGATCGCACCGGCAGCGAGGAGGACGTAGATCAGCGGATGGTGGAACTGGCCCAGAACGCGCCACAGCAGCCCGCCACCTGTGGCGGCGGGCAGCACATTGGGCCCGAACCGCCCCAGACGCCGTGCCGCCTCTGCGGACTCCAGGCCGCGCTCGGCATCGGTGCCCAGCAGCAGTACCACCTCATGGGCGGCCAGCCCGTGATGGGCATCGCGCACGGGGCGCACTGGTACCCCGGCCGCGTCAGCGGACCCCACCGGAACCCCGCACGACCGCGACCGGGCAGTGCGCGTGATGCAGGACAGCCTGGCTGACCGACCCCAGCAGCAGCCCGGCGAACCCACCCCGCCCGCGGGCGCCGACCACCAGCAGCTGTGCCGAGCGGCTCGCCTCGATCAACGCCTCCCGCGTCCGGCCGTGCACCACCTGGTGCTCCACCGCCACCTCCGGGTACCGCTCCTGATGGCCGGCGAGCGCCTCGGACAACAGCCGGCCCTCCTCCCCGGCCAGCGCGCCCGGCGGGTTCGCGTACGGCGCGGAGGCATCCTGCGGCGTCGGCAGCGGCGCATTCCACGTCGTCCAGGCGTGCAGGGCCACCAGCGGGGCTCTGCGCAGCGCGGCCTCGGCGAAGGCGAACTCCACCGCCCGCTCGCCCGCGGCCGAACCGTCCACACCCAGCACGATCGGCCCCTCGGCCGTCGGCCGCTCGTGCACCACGAGCACCGGACACCGTCCATGCGCCGCCAGATGCACCGCCGTCGACCCCACCAGCAGCCCGACGAACCCGCTCATCCCCCGGGATCCGACCACCACCAGCTCCGCCGCACGCGACTGTGCCTCCAGGACCGTCAAGGGCTCACCCGTCACCACGGCGTGGGAGACATCCACCTCGGGTGCCACCTCCCGTGCCCGCTCCACCCCCTCGGCCACCAGACCTTCGACCATGTTGCGGATCCCACCCTCCGGCAGCCCCAGCGGGGACGGCCCCGGCGGCACATGCATCGCCGGCCAGATGAACGCGTGCACCACCCTCAGCCCGGCATCGTGCAGCCGTGCCTCCCGTGCCGCTGCCTCCACCGCGGCAAGGCTCGACGCCGAACCGTCCACACCGACAACCACCACACCGCCCATGACGCCTCCCGAACCCGGACACGCTGGCCTGCTCCGTCCTCCTCCAGGCTCGCCCCGCCGACATGGCGCTGCCATGGGACCTTCAGGACCGTCGCCAGGGCCATCCGGGGCACGACTGCCGCCGGTACCGTCTCCCGGGGCTGGGCGGCTTCGGCGCGTCGGCGGTGGCCGACGCACGTTCGCGGCGAGGCCGGCGCAGGCCACGCCAGGGTAGAGTCTCTGCGTGTTCACCGCCGCCGTCGAGAGGACGGCGACAGCGAACCGCCATGGCGCGGGCCCGACCAGGCCCCGATGGCGTCCGAAGACTTCCGGGCCATGATGCCCGACCGGCAGCCGGACAGCTGCCGTGCAGATCGGCTGGGCCCCGCTGACGTGGCCGGGCCGCCGAGGGACTCCGCTCCTTCACGTGTGCGGAGTCGGTACGACGCGGACGCGTACCCCGCCGGTGACGCGTGCCCCTGAACAGAAACGGTTGCATGTCCTCACTGCTGCCCGCAGCACCCCGGTTCCGCCCGTCCAGGCCCGACTGGCTCGACTCCCCGAAGGTCCTGCGCACCGAGGTGCTGGCCGGCCTGGTCGTCGCCCTGGCCCTGATCCCGGAGGCCATCTCCTTCTCGATCATCGCCGGGGTCGACCCGAGGGTCGGCCTGTTCGCCTCCTTCACCATGGCCGTCGTCATCTCGATCGTCGGCGGCCGCAAGGCCATGATCTCCGCAGCGACCGGCGCGGTCGCCCTGGTCATCGCGCCCCTCAACCACAAGTACGGCCTCGCCTATCTGGTCGCGGCCGTCATCCTCGCCGGCGCCTTCCAGGTCGTCCTGGGCGCGCTGGGTGTGGCCAAGCTCATGCGGTTCGTGCCGCGCAGCGTGATGGTCGGCTTCGTCAACGCCCTCGCCATCATGATCTTCATGGCGCAGGTGCCCGAGATGACCGACGTGCCCTGGCCCGTCTACTCGCTGATCGCCGCCGGTCTGGCGCTGATGGTGTTCTTCCCGAAGGTCACCAAGGTGATCCCGGCCCCGCTGGTCTCCATCGTCATCCTGACCGTGGTCACCGTCGCGGCCGGCATCGCCGTCCCGACCGTCGGCGAGAAGGGCAAGCTGCCCTCCTCGCTGCCCGTGCCGGGCCTGCCGGACGTCCCCTTCACCCTGCACACGCTGACCGTCATCGCCCCGTACGCGCTCGCCATGGCACTGGTGGGACTGATGGAGTCGATGATGACGGCCAAACTGGTCGACGACATCACCGACACCCACTCCAACAAGACCCGTGAGGCGATCGGCCAGGGCGTCGCCAACATCGTCACCGGCTTCTTCGGCGGCATGGGCGGCTGCGCGATGATCGGCCAGACGATGATCAACGTGAAGGTGTCCGGCGCCCGCACCCGGCTGTCCACCTTCCTGGCGGGCTCCTTCCTGATGGTCCTGTGTGTGGTCTTCGGCCCGGTCGTCTCCGACATCCCCATGGCCGCCCTCGTCGCCGTCATGATCATGGTGTCGGCGGGCACGTTCGACTGGCACTCCATCGCCCCGAAGACCCTCAAGCGCATGCCGCTGGGAGAGACGGTCGTCATGGTCGTCACGGTGATCGTCGTGGTCGCCACCGGCAACCTCGCCATCGGCGTCGTCATCGGCTCCATCACCGCGATGGTCGTCTTCGCCAAGCGCGTGGCCCATCTGGCCAACGTCACCTCGGTCACCGACCCGGACGGCACCCAGGTCGTCTACTCGGTCACCGGCGAGCTGTTCTTCGCCTCCTCCAACGACCTGGTCCACCAGTTCGACTACAAGGACGATCCCGACGACGTCGTCATCGACCTCTCCGGCACCCACATCTGGGACGCGTCCTCGGTCGCCGCCCTGGACGCGATCGAGACCAAGTACGCCCAGCGCGGCAAGAAGGTCACCATCACCGGCCTGAACGAGCCCAGCGCCGACATGCACGAGCGCCTCGCCGGACAGCTGACCGGCGGGCACTGACCGGCAAGTCCCACAGGGTGGGCGGCTCCTCCGTGCCGCCTACCCTCGCCGATGCTCTCGCCGCCTTCCAGAACGGCGCTCTCGCGCAGAAGGCATTCGGCACCGCGGTGGTCGAGCACTGCACCCGTCGGCTGCTCGACGGGCTCGGCCCGCTCAGCGTGTGAGCCGGAGTCGCCAGAGGTCCAGGTAGCAGGATCGGAAGCCGGCCTCCGAGTACGCCAGGTAGAACTCCCAGAGACGGGGAAGTCCGGAGCGAAGCCGAAGGAGGCGGTGTCGTCGCGGGCGAGGAAGCGCGAGCGCCACAGAGCGAGGGTCCGCGCGTAGTGGTCGCCCATCCGGTGGCGCCCGCTGATGCGGAGCGTGGTCGGGCCGAGGGCTTCCTCCACGGCGCGGAGCGAGGGGATCTGCCCTCCGGGGAAGACTGGGCCACCGCGGTCACCCGGCTCGCTCTGCACAGCCTTCCAGCCGCAGAGGTGGCGGCGTCGGTCCGCCTCGTCCTGTCCGGTTGGGACCCCCGCCAGACCGGCACCGGGTCGAACGCGACATGGCCACCCTCCTGATCGCGGTGCTCCACCACGCAGCCCCGGGGCCGACGGCGGCACCGGCGACATCATGGACGAGCAGGGTCCCCCAGCCCGGCCCTGCCCCGCACCCGCCGCCGCGACGACGCTCGTAGTCTTCGGTCCGTTACCCAAACGTTCGCCATCGCGCGTCGTCACCTGTGATGATGTGGTTCAGGGGAGCGACCGGTGAAGTCATGAGGTCCGGGGGGATCGATGAGCAGTACGGCGTCAGCGCTGATACGGCTGAAGTCCGCGCAGAAGAGCGCGAAGGGTGTATCGCTCTACTCGCGGTTCGTGAACCGGCCCGCAGGCCGGTATCTCGCCGCCGGAGCGTACCGGCTCGGACTGACGCCCAATCAAGTGACCATGGTCAGCGCGTGTTTCAGCTTCGCGGCCGTCGTGGTGGCGGCACTCGCCGCACCCACCTGGGCCGTGGGCCTCGTGGTGTGGCTCGGGCTCGCGGTCGGTTTCGCCTTCGACTCCGCCGACGGGCAGCTCGCCCGGCTGCGCGGCGGCGGCAGCGCGGTGGGCGAATGGCTCGACCACGTGGTCGACTGCGCCAAGCTCACCGCACTGCACACCGCTGTGCTGATCTCCTTCTACCGCCACCCCGCTCACTTCGGGACTGCGGCCGACGGCTGGCTGCTGGTGCCGCTCGGATTCCAACTCGCCGCCGTCGTCACGTTCTTCGGCGGACTGCTCACCGAGCAACTCAAGCCCAAGGCGGCCCCGGGCGACAGCGGTGCGCCTTCCGCAGTGCGCGCGGTGGCCCTGCTCCCTGTCGACCACGGGGTGTTCTGCCTGGTGTTCCTGCTGCTCGGCGGCGGCAGCGCCTTCCGCTGGGCCTACACCGCCCTCGCCGCCGCCGCCGCGCTCTTCCTCGTCGCCTTCCTCACCAAGTGGTTCCGGGAGCTGTCCGCAGTTCGTCGGTGAACCGTGTCCCGTCGAGGGCGTCGATGGCACGTCGCAACTGGGTGCTCGACGTGTGGACGGTGTACGGGAAGTAGACGACGTCCACTCCCACGGTGGCGAAGTCCCGCTCCAGCCGATTCCCCTTCGGCGTGTCCCGCCAGTCGTCGCCCTTGAACAGCACGTCGAAGCGGACCTGCTTCCATGTTTCCAGCTTGTCCGGCACGGTCTCGACGAACGCGGCGTCCACGTACCGGATGCTGCGGACGATCTCCAGCCGCTCGACCAGCGGGATCATCGGCCGTCTGCCCTTGGCCTGTTCGGCCATCTCGTCCGAGACCACGCCAGCGACCAGGTAGTCGCACTGGGCACGAGCGTGGCGCAGGATGTTCAGGTGCCCTATGTGGAAGAGATCGTAGGCGCCCGGCGCGTAGCCCACGCGGTACGGCTTGCTCGACGGCACAGATGCCCCCCTCGTTCGGCGGTGCCCCCCAAGTGCGCACACGGAGTGCGCGGACTTCGACGATAGCGTTCATGTTCGGTGCAGGAAGGGTGAACAATCAGGGTGCGTCCTGGTTCACTGCCGAGCAGTGCGTGGGGCCGGGGGGCCCGTGAGACGCCGACACACAGGGGAGGCTGCCGAGGCGGCCGGGGGGAAAGGTTTCATCGCGTGACACAGACCCATGACGGGCGTGGCAGTCGGTACCGGAGCGGGGGCGCCCGCAGGGCGGCCTCCGTGCCGCAGCAGCGCACCGGTGAGCCGGAGGCCCACGCGGGTACCGGCGGGAAGGCGGAACCCGGCCCGCCCAGGCGCCGCTTGCTTCTGGTGTCCACCAACTACGCGCCCGAGCACACCGGTATCGGCCCATACGCCACCGGTATCGCCGAGCACTGGGCGAGCCGCGGGCACGACACCCACGTCCTCGCCGGGCTCCCGCACTACCCGTCCTGGCGCCTCGACCCCACCTACCGCCGGGTGTGGAGGGCCACCGAGCAGCGTGCCGGGGTCACCGTGCACCGTCGCCGGCACAGCGTCCCATCGCGCCAAAGCGCCCTGCGCAGGGCTCTGTTCGAAGCCACGATCCTCACTCACGGTCTCGTCGCACCACCCCGCACCGGCCGTGTCGACGCCGTGCTCGCACAACTGCCCAGCCTCGCCGGCGGAGTGCTCGGCGCCCGCATCGCCGCCCGCCACCGTGCCCCGTACGTGCCGGTCGTGCAGGACCTCATGGGTGCCGCCGCCGCGCAGTCCGGCATCCAGGGCGGCGGCCGCGCCGCCGAGCTGGCCGAGCGTGCCGAGTCCTGGGTGCTGCGGCGTGCCACCCTCGTGGGCGTCATCCATGAGACGTTCGTCGAGCGGGTGCGGGCCATGGGCGTGGATCCCGGACGCATCCGCGTGGTTCCCAACTGGTCGCACATACGGACCCCTTCGGCACCGCGTGCCGACACCCGCGAGCGCCTGGGCTGGCGGCCGGAGCAGACCGTGGTTCTGCACTCCGGCAACATGGGCCTCAAGCAGGGGCTGGAGGTGCTGGTGGAGGCGGCCCGCCGCGACCCTGCCGTCCGGATAGTGCTGATGGGCGACGGCAACCAGCGCGATCACCTCGTACGCCGCGCCGGGGGACTGCCCAACCTGGAGTTCCTGCCTCCGGCCACCGACGCGGACTTCCCCGACGTGCTGGCCGCAGCCGACGTGCTCGCCGTGACCCAGCGTGCCTCCGTCCTCGACATGAGCGTCCCCTCCAAGCTCACCTCCTATTTCGCGGCAGGCCGCCCGGTGGTCGCCTCCGTCGCCGCCGAAGGCGGCACGGCCCGCGAGGTGCTGCGCTCCGGTGCCGGAATGCTCGTGGAACCGGAGAATCCCGATCAGTTGCTCTCAGCCGTACGTAGACTCGCCGAAGACGCGGCGGCGGCTGACGAGTTGGGCGCGGCCGGGCCGCGCCATGTGGCCGCCCATCTGTCACGGGAGGCGGGGCTTGCGCGGATAGACGCGCTGATCGACGAGGTTTTGGGGGACTCGGCAGGTGGCTGACACACACGTTCCCGTCCGGGGCGAGGACGAGCCGGAGCAGTTGCGCGAGCAGTTCCGCCAGTTGCTGCGCTACCGATGGGTGATCGGCACCGGCGTCGGCGTCGGGCTGCTGGCCGGTGCCTGGCTCGGCATCACCGGCGCCGACAGCTACGCCGCCACCACCGACATCGTGTTGCGCGCACCCACCAGCGACCCCTTCGCGCCGACCCTCGCCACCGACAAGGCCGTCAACATGGGGTCCGAACGGCAGACGGCGCTCAGCCGCAAGGTCGCCGAAGGCGCCGCGAAGCGACTCGGGATGGGTGCGGACGAGATCGACCGGCTCCAGCACGGCCTCCAGGTCACCAACCCCCCGCAGACCCTCGTACTGCACTTCACGTACAGCGCCTCCGATCCGAAGGAGGCGGCGCGCCGCGCCAACGCCCTCACCCAGTCCTACATCGACCTGCGCAAGCAGCAGTGGGAGTCCGTCCGGGGGTCGATGCTCAAGAGCCTGCAGGGCCAGCTCGATCCCGTCGCCAAGCAGAACGACGAACTCTCCCAGCGGCTCAAGCAACTGCCCAACGGCTCCGCCGCGGACTCCGCCTACGCGGTGCAGGCCAACCTGCTCAACCGCATCACCGACCTCCGCGGCAAGATCACCAGTTTGAAGGCGCTCGACATGACGCCCGCCAACGTGATCCGCAACGCCACCGTCCCCACCTCGTCCGACGGGCCGGGCCTGCCGCTCTCGCTCGGCCTGGGCGGCCTGGTCGGCGTCGGCCTCGGACTGCTCGGTGCCTGGGTACGCCTGGTCTTCGATCCCGCGCCGCGTTCGGCCGGCGACGTGGTGCGTGCGGTGCGCGGTCCCGTCCTCGGCGCGCTGCCGCGCGGCTCGGCGGGAACCCTGGTGGTCGGCCGCACCGACTCCCGGGCGGCCGAGGAGTACCGCTCGATCGCCTTCCGGCTCGCCTACGACGAGAGGTTCGCCGACCGGCGCCGCCTGCTCGTCGTCGCCCCGCGCGGCTCCATTGAGTCCAGCGTGGCCGTAGCGGTCAACCTCGCCGCCTCCTTCGCGGAGACCGGCAAGAACGTGCTGCTCGTGGAGGCCGATCTGCGCACCCCGTCCCTCTCCGAACGGCTCGACGTGTCCGCCGCTTCCCGGCCCCGCTGGAGCCGCACCGGTGAGCACGCGGAGGGGGAGTGGCCCGGCCGTGGCCAACTCGTGGTCGACGCGGGCGAGTCCGGGGCCTTCGGCCTCGTCCCCGGGGAGCGGGTGCGCAACGTCCCGCGCGTGCTGACCTCCGCGGCCACCACCCGGCTGATCGCCGAGGCCGACGATCCCAACGCCACCGTCGTGGTCGTCGCCCCGCCCGTCCTCGCCTACGCCGACGCCCTCGCGCTCGTCGACCGTGTCGACGGGGTGCTCATCGTCTGCGACCCGCGCACCGTGCACCGCGCCGACCTCGTCCGTATCCGTGAGCTGATCGTCGGTGCGGGCGGCACCGTGCTGGGCGCGGTGACGCACACCGAGCCGCGCCAGGGCAGAGCGGCAACCGCCCCACGCCGCGACAAACGGCGCCGCGGGGCCGGAAGTCCGGCAGCGCGGCCCACTCCGCCCAGCCCCCGTCCCGAGCCCGAGCAGCCCCTGGACGGCGACGGCAGCACCACGATCACCCTGCGCGCCGTCCACTCGGGGGACCGGTGACCGGCTCGGGGGAACAGCCACCGGAGTCCGGCCCGCCGCGCGCGACGCGGCGTTCGACGGCCGCGTTCGCCTCCGTACTCGACCAGGCGGCTTCCAGCCTCACCAACATCGCCGTGCTGGTGATCGCCGCCCGCGTCTCCACCGTCCACGGGTTCGCCACGTTCTCGATGGTCTACCTGACCTTCACGGTACTGCTCGGGCTCAACATGGCGTACGTGGGCCAGGCCGTCGTCCTCACCCGGGGCGACACCGCGGTCACCGGGGTCGCCTGCCGCTCCGCGGTCTCCTTCACCGCGCTGGCCGCCACCGCCGTCGGCGCCCTGCTCGCGGCCGTCGGCGCGGTCGCCGCCGCCGTCACCGGCGGCTGGACCGGGCCGGGCGGCGCCTTCCTCGCCCTGGGGCTCGTCCTGCCGCCGGTGCTGGTGCAGGACGGGCTGAGGTACGCGTTCTCCACCCTCCGGCGCCCCGGCCTGGCGCTGGCCGCCGACAGCCTGCGCCTGGTGTGCGTGGTGCCCGCGCTGCTGCTGCAGTCCCGGGGTACCGCGCCGGGGCTGCTCGTGGCCGTCTGGGGACTGTCTGCCGTACCGGCGCTGCTGCTCGGCCTGCGCCTGCTGTGGCCCCACGTGCGCGACGCCCGAGCCGACCCGCGGTCCTATACGCGCCGGGGCCACCTCGGACGGCGCTTCGTGGTGGAGTTCGCCGTGGGCAACGCCTCCAGCCAGCTCGCCGTGCTGGGCCTCGGGCTGTTCGCCGCCCCGCTGGCGGTCGGGGCGCTGCGCGGAGCCACCACGCTCTTCGGCCCGCTCAACGTCCTGTTCAACTCGGTCAACGCGTTCGGGCCGCCGCTGCTGGGCCGTCTCGGCAGCCGCCGGGCCACCGCCCGCGCCGCCGCCGTGCTCGGCCTCGCGCTCTGCGCCGTCGGCCTTGCCTGGGGGCTGGTGCTCCACGCCCTGCCCGACGGCGTGGGACGCCAGCTCCTCGGCGCCACCTGGCAGTCGGCCTCCGTACTGCTGCCCGCCTCGGGCGCCCAGTACGCGGTGATGGGTCTGGGCACCTGCGCCCTGGTGACCCTGCGGGTCCTCAGCCCGCGCGCCACCCTGTCGGTGCAGGTGGTGTTCTCGCTGCTCTCGGTCGTCCTCATGCTCGGCGGATACCTGCTGAGCGGGTCGGCGCTGGGCGCCGCCTGGGGACTGGCCGCGGGTTCCGCGCTGAAGGCGGCGGCGGCGTGGATCCGCGTCGCCCGTCTGCGTGTGCAGGAACGGCCCACGGCCGCGCCCGTCCCGGCGGTCCCCACGGGCTGAGACCGGGCAGGACCGGCCGGCAGCCCTGGCTCAGCGCAGCCCGGTCGCCCGGTCCTGCCGGAACGTGGTGATCAGCGCGATGCAGCACACCGCGATCGCCACGCGCCCCGACGCCTGCAGCAGCGGCCCGCGCAGCAGGATGAAGGAGTACCCGGCGACCAGGGGCACGGTCAGCGCGATCAGGCTGCCCGGCGGGGCCCGGCGCACCGCCCGGCGCGCATAGCGGCGGTCGACCCGGGCCGCCGCGTATCCCAGGGCCACGAACCCGGCCGTCATGCCGACCGGGCCGAAGTCGATCCACAGCTCGGCCCACACCGGCGAGGAGAGATTGGTGTTGGTCGCCCCCATCCACTGGCCGACCACCACCCCGGTGTCCATCGGCTTGCCCGGCCACACCGACCGGGGCACCGCGAACAGCACCGAGCCCGCCAGCTGGCGACCGTAGGTGTGGCCGCGTCCCGACCCCACGTAGGTGATGGTGTTGGCGAACATGCCGACCTGGTCGTAGTCCTTGAGGGCCAGCGGCTCCAGGGGCGAAGTGGTCTGGATGGGACGGTAGTTGGCGTCGTCGTAGCGGAACCGGTCCGCGAACGGGAAGACGATCAGCGCCACCACCACGCCCAGGCTCAGCGCGGTCCGGTACAGCGCGGCGCTCACCGGGAAGACGGTGAACAGCAGCGAGAAGAGGACGGTGAGGAACCAGAAACGCGGGTTGGAGATCGGGTTGTTGACCACTGCGTTCAGCGCGGCCAGCGCAAGCCACACGGCGATGATCACCGCGGAGCGGCGGGCCCGCCGCGAGGTCACCAGCCACCGCGTGTACACCAGCCAGGCGATGAGGGCGGGCACGGTGCCGAAGCCGCGCACGATGGCCTGGCCCGCCTGCGAGTCCGCCTGGGACAGCCCCGCTTCCTCGACGCTGCTGATGATCTCCTGGCGGCTCGTGAAGAAGACCGCGGGGCCACCCAGTTCGACCATCAGGAGCGCCGAGCCGGCGAAGGCGACGAGTGTCAGCAGGTACAGACGGCGGCGGTGCACCAGCGCGAAACGCAGGCCGTCGTCCCGCTCCCGGCCCGGCCGCTGACGGGCCAGCAGCGAGCCGACGTCGAAGGCCACACAGCCGATCAGCACGAGCGAGACGGCTTCGGTCAGATCGCTGCGGGCCCCCACCACCGGGGCCGGCGTGCGTCCGAGCACGGCCTGGGCGAGCGGCGCCACCCCCATAGCCATGTAGACGAACAGCCAGAACGAACCGGCGAGCAGCTTCCGGCGGCTGGTGAGGATCATCGCCGACAGCCGGGTGCCCGCGTAGACCGTCAGCGCCAACTGCATCCACAACGCCGAGTCGCGCGGGCCCGTGCCCGGCTGGACCAGCACCAGCAGCGGCAGGAACACCGAGAAGCCGAGCACGAGCGGGACCGACAGCGCGCGCGAGAGCAGCGTGCGCGGTGAGAACGGCGGCAGCCCGGCGAGCGCCCGGGAACCCGGCTCCGGCGTCCTGGGCGCCGTCGTCGCGCTCAGGGTCGTGTGCTGCGTCATGGCGCCCCCGCCCCCGGAAGAGATCCCCGCCGCAGTCTACCGACGCCGCGCCTGCGGTGAACGGTCAGCCACAGAACACTGCCCGGTGCCCCACCCTTCGGGGCGGAGGCGTAGAGCATCCCGCCCGTGGTGGCCCGAAGGGCCGCGGCGGCACGGCTGAAACCGCCCGGTCCGGCAACGGAGTCGCCGGACCCACCGTCGGACGGGCGGGAACCCGGGCCCGCGGAGACGGTGCGGGACCGCCCCTCACCGGACGGAAGCGCCCGGTGAGACAGGAACCCGAGGTGGTACCGCGAAGCGGTGCGGACCGCCTTCCCCTCCCCTCGGGCAGGAGAAGGCGTCACTGGAGCGGGCCCACTAGAGTGGGCCGACGAGGCGTCCGGGGAGGCGTCGTTGGGGGGGGGATGGACCGATGCGTGATCTGCCGGCCTTCACACTGGCCGGATACGACAAGGGGCGCGGCATACTCGTCCAGGCACTCTGGTTCGCGGTGATGAACACGGTCTTCATGGCGTGGTTCACCCCGGCCCGCGTCAGGACAGCCCTGCTGCGCGCCTTCGGCGCCGAGATCGGAACCGGGGTGCTCGTCCGTCACCGGGTGCGGGTGCTGTGGCCGTGGAAGCTGACGGTCGGAGACCACACCTGGATCGGCGAGGGGGCGTGGATTCTCAACCTGGAGCCGGTCACCCTCGGCGCCCACGTGTGCGTGTCGCAGGAAGCCCTGCTGTGCACCGGCGGCCACGACCACCGCGCCGCCGACTTCCGCTACCGCAACGCTCCGATCGCAGTGGACGACGGCGCGTGGATCGCCGCCCGCGCCACCGTCCTGGCCGGGGTCAAGGTCGGCCGCTGCGCCGTCGTCGGTGCCGGGGCGGTCCTCCACAAGGACCTGCCCGAACTGACCCTGCACACGGCGGACAACCGGCGCCGGCCCGTCGAGGAGCCGGCGTGAGAGTGCTGCACGCGGTCACCCTGCACAGCACCACCCACGCCTTCGGCGGCCCGGTGCGAGTCGCCCTCAACCTCTCCCGCGGACTACGTGAACGCGGGCACGACGCCCGCCTCACCGCCCTGGCCGACGGCTTCCAGCGGCCGCTGCCCGAGGACGTGGAGGGCGTGCCCGCCCGGCTCCATCAGGCGCGCAGGGTCCTGCCGTTGGGGTTCAGCGGCCTGACCTCCCCGTCACTTCTTGCCGGCGCCCACCGCCTCGTGCGGGGGGCCGACGTGGTCCATGTGCATCTCGCCCGCGACCTGGTGACGCTGCCGGTGGCGCTCGCCGCGCTGCGTGCCGGACGGCCCCTGATCCTGCAGACGCACGGCATGGTCGACCCGAGCGAGCGGCTGTCGGCCCGGCTCCTCGACGCGGTCGCGGTGCGCCGGGTACTGCGAGGCGCCGCCGCCGTGCTGCATCTCACCGCGCACGAACTCCGCGGTCTGCACGCGGTGGTCGGCGGGGTGGGCCTGGACCGTGCCGTCCACCTGGTCAACGGCGTCCCCGCGCAGCCCGAGGGCCCCGCCCCGCAGGGGCCGCCGCGCATCCTGTACGCGGCCCGGCTGCAGGCCCGAAAGCGCCCCGTCGATCTGGTGGAGGCCGCGCCCGCGATCCTTGCCCGGCATCCGGAGGCGGCCCTCGTCGTGGCCGGGCCGGACGAGGGAGAACTGCCCGCCGTGCGGCGGCGGATCGACGAGCTGGGACTCACGGGGAAGGTGAGCTGCCCGGGGCCGCTCACCGGGACCCGCATGACCGAGGAACTGCGCCGGGCGCACGTCTATGTGCTGCCGTCGGTGGACGAGCCGTTCCCGATGTCGGTCCTGGAGGCGATGGCGGTGGGCACGCCGGTCGTGGTGACCGACTCCAACGGCCTGGCCCGCGACGTGGAGCGGTCCGGATCCGGGCGTGTGGTGACCGGCCCGGACGGTATCGCCCCGGCGGTACTCGACCTGCTGGAGCCGTCCGCGCGCCGGGCCGCGTCGGCGGCGGCCCGCAGGCTCACCGCCGAGACGTTCTCCATGGACGCCGTCCTGGGCACGCTGCTCGGCGTGTACGAGCGGGCCTACGCGGGAAGCCAGGCATAGCAGCCCGACGAGACGAACGTACGGGTCCCGGCCGGGATCTTCGCGGTCACCTTCCGCGCGCCGCCTGGTCCGGGCCCGGACGCCAGCACCGTGTCGCCCGCGCCCAGCGCCTGCCAGGTGCACCCCCCGGCCGTGGTCAGCGCCCGGTAGGTGCCCGGCTCCGGTTTCTTGTGCGTGCCGTCGGCGAAGCCGGTCGCGGCGGCGGCCAGCAGGGGTTTCAGCTTGGGGCACAGCTCGGTGATCGCGTCGTCGGCGGACGGCACGTCCCCGGCGATGAGCGCGCCGATCGCGGCGTCCTCGTCATGGGCGGCGGTGCGCTCGATGCGCTGGCAGGCTTCCTGGCCGACCTGGAGCACGGCGGCCGGATCCATGTTCTCGGGTACCCGGCCGTGCAGGTACTTCTTCTCCGCGGCGGTGAACGAGCCGGTCGCCGGGGTGAGCTTCGCGTCGGGCAGGACCGGACCCGCGGAGGGCGTCGACGGGCCCTCGGAGGCGGGATGCGCCTGATCGCCGGGCATGGCGGCGGCCTGGTCGTCGGAGATGCGCTGCGTGGGCTTCGGCTCCGTCCCGGTGCCGCCGTGCGAGCTGCAGCCGCCGAGCGCGAGGAGCGCGGTGAGAGCGACGGCGCCGCGCCCAAGAGGCCCAAGAGGCCGAAGGGGCCGGGGAGTACGAGTGTGCATGGTGGCTCCTGCGGCCCCAGCGGGCCGGGGTGTGGAGGCGGGCCCGATAAGAGGTGTGGGCCCGAACGGGCTGTGCGGGGCGCCGGTCCGTGGTCCGGCGCCCCGCACACGGGGACGCGGTGAGGGTTACGGCGCCCCGAAGGTCAGCACCAGCTGCGGGGTGTTCTCGGCGGCCGACGCCTCATGGGACCACAGCCAGAGCGAGTCCGTCCCGGTGCTCGTGAGCGCCAGGTCGTAGCTGCCGCCCAGGGCCGGGGAGAGCGCCGTGGTGTCGAGCGCCGCCGAGTAGAGCGTCGAGACGTCGGTGGCCCCGCTCAGGGTGCCGACCACGGTCTGGGACACAGCGGGCTTGGAGGCGTAGGTGGTCCCCGTCTCCGTCCAGCCTCCGGTGACGGGCCGCACGGAGATGTCGTCCGTGCTGCCCGCGCTGCTCAGCGTGGTGGTCTTCACCGCGAGCCGCGCGCTCTTGAGTACCGTCCCGGCCGGTGCCGACGGCAGATCGAAGCGCAGATACGCCTCGTACGCCGAGCTGCCGCGCACCGCCAGTGAGGAGGATGCGCCGTAGTTGGTGCCGGTGGCACCGGCGTTGACGTACGTGTCGGCTGACGCCCGGACGGTCTGCACGCTGTCGGCCGGGGCCGAGGCCAGGGTGTAGTGGCTCTGCACCTGGGAGGCGCTCAGCACCGACGGGTAGATCGCGGTTTCGTCGATCTGCCCGGCGAGGTAGTTGCTGGTGGGCCGGCTCGGCCAGCCGTTGAGGTTGTCCCCGCCGACGTGCCAGTAGCCGTTGTAGTTCTGGTTGCCCGTCTCGGCGAGCGTGCCGACCTTGGCGCCGTCCACGTACAGCACCATCCCGGAGGCGCCCTGAGTGGCGACGACGTGGTGCCAGGCGCCGTTGTTGTAGGCGGCGGGCGAGGTGATGGTGCGGGCGGTGCCCGTCCACACGCCGAAGACCAGCCGGCCGTCGTTGCGCATGTAGATGTGCTTGTCGTAGTTGCTGCTGGCTCGTGTGGTGTTGTTGCCGAAGCCGACGAGCTTGCCGCCCCGGTTGGTGGTCGTCTTGAACCAGGTCTCGATCGAGTACTGGCTCGGCACCGTGGTGCGCTTGTCGCTGTAGACCATCTGGTCGACGCCGTCGAGGCCGATGGCCGTGGACGGACCGGTCACGGCGGCCGGGGTCTGGCGCAGCGAGGGCCCGTTCACGTGGATGCCGCTCTGGTCGCCGGGTGAGGTGTCGCCGACGTAGGGAGTGGCGGACTCGTCGTAGCGCCAGTACAGGTTCGCGCCGTCGTCGAGCACCTTCGCCGGGTACTTCTGGACGGAGACCGGCACGGTCACCGTGGCCGTGGCGGACGGCGCGGAGGTGTTGCCGGCGCCGTCGGTGGCGGTCACCCGGTAGCTGTAGGTGGAGCCGGCGGTGACGTCCGTGTCGGTGAACGACAGCTGCGGGCGCGACCATTCCACGGAGTCGCCGTCGACGGTGTACACGGGCGTGGAGGCGCCGTTGCGGTAGACCTTGTACGTCAGCTTGGTGTCGTCGGTGTCGAGACTGGAGCGCCAGCGGACGTGGACCGCGGTCGGCCTCACGGACTCTGCGCCGGCCGAGGGCACCGTCGGGGCGCCGGTGTCCGGGGAGGCCGCGAAGTGCGTCAGGCCCTGGGCCGGTGAGCCGTTGACGGTGGTGAACTCGCCGCCGACCCACATGTACTTGTTGTCGGCGGTCTCGGAGACCGCCATGGCACGCGGGCCTATGCCCTCGCCCAGGCCGTCGTTGGTGTCCGGGAACCAGCCCAGCTTGTTGGTGCCGCTCGTCGGCTCCGCGAGCAGGTGGTGGCGGCGCCCGTCGGGGAACTCTCCGACGCTGGAGCAGTCGTGCGCGTGCGAGGCGCTGTAGAGCACGCCCTGGTAGGACCTGACGGCCTGGGTGGCGCCCAGACAGGTGTCGCGCCAGCGCTGGTCCAGCGTGGACAGGTCGAGCGCGATGCGACCGTCGAAGACGCCGCCGCCGGTGCCCTCGTTGCCGGTGTAGAAGCCCGTGGCATCGGTGTCGAGGGACTTGACCACCGAGTTGGTCTCGATGAACCCCGGATAGGTGCGGACGTTGGCACCGGTGGTGGCGTCGACGACGGCCAGGGCGTGCGAGGCCGCACCGTTGACGGTGAAGAAGTCACCGCCGAGGATCACGTTCTTGCCGTCGGGGGTGACCGCGACGGCCCTGCCGGGCTCGTCGACATCGGCCTGGAACGGTTTGACCGCGCCGCTGGTGGCGTCCACCGCCGCGTACCGCGCGTGCGCGCTGCCGCCGACAGAGGAGAAGTCGCCGCCCAGGTACACGGTGTCGTCGGTGACCGCGAGCGCCCGCACGGTGGCGGGGACGCTCGGGTGGAAGCCCGCCTTGGGCGTGCAGGTCGCGATGTCGATGGCGGCGAGGCTGCTCACCGGCGTTCCGTTGACCGAGCCGAAGTAACCGCCCGCGTACAGCGTCTTCTTGTCCGGCGAGACGGCGAGCGCCCGCACGGTGGCGGTTCCGCTGCCCACGGTGAACGACAGCTTGCAGGAGGTGGGATCGCCGGTCGCCGCGTCCAGCGCGACGAAGTTCACCGCGTCCTGCGCGGTGCCGCTTCCTCCCTCGGGCGGGCGCACCTGCGAGAAGGTGCCGCCCGCGAAGACCGTGCCGTGTGTCTCCGCCAGGGCCCACACGATGCCGTTGGTCTGCCAGGTCGGCAGGTCGTCGGCGGTGAAGGCGACGGGCGGGGTCAGCGCGGCGGCCGGCTGCGGCAGGGCCACCAGGCCCAGGCCCGCTGCGGTGGACAGGACGAGGACGGCGCTGAGCCCTCTGGATCTGTGCATGTACCCCCCCGGCTTCCGGGCCCGGTCGCGGGCCCTCTGCCTCGTCGAGCCCGCCGGAGTCCCCGGATCCGAACGGGCCGCATCAACGTGTTTGCTGCGCGAACCATACGAGTACATGACACCCGATGGGGTGCACTTGACTCATCTGGTAGGAAATTTCGATGTGTTCAGCGGTCGATGCGCACTGCGGCGCCCGCGAGCTGGTCCTCCACCTGCCGCACGTCGGCGTCGACCATGATCCGTGCCAGCTCGTCCACCAGGACGGTGGGCCGCCAGCCCAGCGTCTCGCGGGCCTTGGACGCGTCACCGATCAGTGCGTCCACCTCGCTGGGACGCTCGTACTTGGGGTCGTAGCGCACGTACTCGTTCCAGTCGAGGCCGGCGTGGGCGAACGCGGTCTCCACGAACTGCCGTACGGTGGCCGGGACTCCGGTGGCGACCACGTAGTCCGTCGGCTCGTCGTGCTGGAGCATCCGCCACATCGCCTCCACGTACTCGGGGGCGTAGCCCCAGTCGCGGACCGCGTCCAGGTTGCCGAGGTAGAGACGGTCCTGGAGACCGGCCTTGATCCGGGCGACGGCGCGGGTGATCTTGCGGGTGACGAAGGTCTCGCCGCGGCGCGGGGACTCGTGGTTGAACAGGATGCCGTTGACCGCGAACATCCCGTACGCCTCGCGGTAGTTGACGGCAGCCCAGTATGCGAAGACCTTGGCGGCGCCGTACGGGCTGCGCGGGTGGAAAGGGGTGTCCTCGTTCTGCGGGGGCGGCGTGGAACCGAACATCTCGGAGGACGACGCCTGGTAGATACGGGTCTCCACCCCGCTCGCCCGGATCGCCTCCAGCAGTCGCAGCGCGCTCAGGCCGGTCACGTCGCCGGTGTAGAGCGGCGCGTCGAAGGAGACCCGCACATGGGACTGGGCGCCCAGGTTGTACACCTCGTCCGGCTGGATGTCGCGCAGCAGGTTCACCAGCGCCACCCCGTCGGAGAGGTCCGCGTGATGCAGCACGAAGCGGCGCTCGGCCTCCTGGGGGCCCTGGTAGATGTGGTCGATCCGCTCGGTGTTGAAGCTGGACGACCGCCGCACCAGGCCGTGCACCCGGTATCCCTTCGACAGCAGCAGCTCCGCCAGGTATGAGCCGTCCTGCCCGGTCACGCCGGTGATCAGCGCGGTCTTGGTCATGCGGTGTTCCCCTCCCTGCCGGACCCGTCCCGGGGGCCGGTCCGGTCCCTACGCCCGCCGTGCGCGGGCTGCATGTCGTGAACTATGGGAAATTTCAGGCAAGTTGGCGGTGTGTGCGCACTGATCACACGGCTCCTGGCATGATCCGGCTCATGACCGCATCGCTGCTGCCCGAACGTGCCCGTGTCTTCGTCGCCGGCCACCGTGGCCTGGTGGGCTCCGCCGTGTCCCGCCGGCTCGCCGCCCAGGGGTACGAGGTCCTCACCCGTACCCGTGCCGAACTGGACCTGCGTGACGCCGCGCGCACCGCGGCCGAACTGTCCGTCCTGCGCCCCGACGCGGTGGTGCTCGCCGCCGCGAAGGTCGGCGGGATCATGGCCAACAGCGCGCAGCCCGTGCAGTTCCTGGAGGAGAACCTCCAGATCCAGCTCAGCGTGATGGCCGGGGCCCATGCCGCCGGTGTCGGCCGCCTGCTCTTCCTGGGATCGTCGTGCATCTACCCCAAGCACGCCGCCCAGCCGATCACCGAGGACGCGCTGCTGACCGGGCCCCTGGAGCCCACCAACGAGGCGTACGCCGTCGCGAAGATCGCGGGCATCGTCCAGGTGCAGTCCTACCGGCGCCAGTACGGCGCGTCGTACATCAGCGCCATGCCGACCAATCTCTACGGGCCCGGTGACAACTTCGACCTGGAGACCGGGCACGTCCTGCCCGCACTGATCCGCCGCTTCCACGAGGCCGCGGCCGAGGGGCGCGAGGAGGTCGTCCTGTGGGGCAGCGGTACCCCGCGCCGGGAGTTCCTGCACGTGGACGACCTCGCCGCCGCGTGTGAGGTGCTGCTGCGCTCCTACGACGGCGACGAGCCGGTCAACGTCGGCTGCGGCAGCGACCTCACCATCCGCGAGCTGGCCGCGACGGTCGCCGAGGTCACCGGGTTCACCGGCCGGATCGCCTGGGACACGAGCCGGCCCGACGGCACCCCGCGCAAGCTGCTCGACATCTCCCGGCTCGCGCAGCTCGGCTGGAAGCCGGCGATCCCGCTGCGCGACGGCATCGCCGCCACCTACGCCCACTGGCGGGGCGGTCTCGACGGCTGACGGACCCCGCTCGTGCACGGACCTGGGTGGCGCGCAGCGCGCGCCGGGGCGCTGTGCGGACATGGGCGGCGCTCTCAGTACGCCCCGCGGCCGTCGACGACGGCGCGGAACGTGCGGGCCATGACGTCCACATCGCTGGTGAACGACCAGTTGTCGACGTAGCTGAGATCGAGCTGGACGGTCTCGTCCCACGACAGGTCGGAGCGTCCGCTGATCTGCCACAGCCCGGTCATGCCCGGCCGTACGGCCAGCCGCCGCCACTCGGCGGGTGTGTAGTGCGCCACCTCGTCCGCGAGCGGCGGCCGCGGACCCACCAGGGACATGTCCCCCTTGAGGACGTTGACCAGCTGCGGCAGTTCGTCGAATGACGTACGGCGCAGCCAGTGGCCGACCCGGGTGACCCGGGGATCGCGGCGCATCTTGAACATCAGGCCGTCGTGCTCGTTCTCCTGGGCCAGTGCGGCCTTCTGGCGGTCGGCGCCCACGCGCATGGTGCGGAACTTCCACATCACGAAGGGGCGCCCGGCCCGGCCGACGCGCTCGTGGAGATAGAGCACCGGCCCCGGCGAGGACAGTTTCACGGTGGCGGCGACCGCCAGAAGCACCGGTGCCAGCACGAACAGGCCCAGCAGGGCGGTGCTGCGGTCCAAGACCGCCTTGAGCAGAGGCTGTATGCCCTCCCGCACCGGCGGGGCCACGCGCAGCAGGGACAGCCCGCCGGCGGATCCGGCCTCCAGGCGCTTGACGGACACGTCCACCAGACCGGGCGCGACGAACAGTTCGATGCCGGCGTCGTGCAGGCCCCAGGAGAGGCGGCGCAGCCTCTCCCCGCTGAGCGTGGAGCACGGGACGACCAGTACCAGGTCGGCGCCGAGCCGGTGCACCGCGCTGATGACCAGGTCGGCATCCTCCGCGGGGGACTCCGGAGCGGTGGCGGGGAGCCGTTCCCAGGTCCGGATCCCTGAGGTGAACGGGCCTTGTCCCACGGGGACGCCGCCCACCGTCACGTACGGGTGGTCGGTGCGCACGGAGAGGTGCGCGGTGACGCCGTCCGCCGCGGTGGGCTCGCCCACCACCAGGACCTTGATCACCGCCTGCGCCCTGCGCCGTACCGCCGCGAGATGGCGGTACAGCGCCTTGCGGCACACCAGGGTCAGCAGCAGGGAGGGCAGCAGTGCCGCCAGGCACAGCGCCGCGCGCAGCCGTACCCCCGCCGCGGCGTGCCCCACCGCGAGCACTCCCAGCAGGATGAACCAGTCGTGGAGTACCGGCAGTGTGCCCCTGCTCTCGCCGATGGCCCGGGCCGCGTAGCGCGATCGGAACAGCTGCACTCCCGCCCAGGCGAGCCCTGCGACGATGCCGCTCGGCACTGCCCACGGCTGGTGTGTGGCGAAGAACATCAGCGCCACCGGAACCCCGGCACCGACCAGGTCGGTGATCAGCGAGGCGGGAAGATACCAGCGGGACTTCCGTCCCACCCACAGTGAGGACGCGCGCTCCCGCGAGCGCGCCCTGTGTGATCTCTCGGATTCAGCGGCCTGAACATCCCACATGTACCCCCCCAGGTACGTTCCGCGGCACGAGTCACCGGATGTCGCGAACGGGCATTCGTCGAACATGCGGCGCGATGGTGAACGGTACGGCAAACTTGTGCACGGATGGGGGCGTTTACGTGAACGTCACCGAGAAGTGCCGAGCTGTACGGAGTCCCGGGCCGCGTCTGCGGGTTGACACCGCGGGCGACGGTCCGGCGGACAGCGGTACGAACGTCGGACGTGCTGGCTGCAGTGTGCGCTTCGGTACGGAAGGGGCCGTACCGCGTTGATGTGGGGGGCGTGGTGGGGGACGGGAACACGGCCGGGGCCGAGGCGGCAGACCGAGACGAGGTGGCAGACCGGGACGAAGCGGTCGGCCGGGGTGAGGTGGCAGACCGGGACGAAGCGGTCGGCCGGGGTGAGGCGGCAGACCGGGAGGAGGGGCCGGGCGGAGTCGGTTCGGCGGTGTCCGGCCCGATTGTCGGCGTCCCCGAAACATCGACTGAAGCCTCACAAATCGGAGTTGACGGATCCGGAGATATGCAGGCGCACCCTCGGCGCCGCGCGAGCCGCGCGCGTCGGGTGCTCCTCGGGGCGCTCGTCCTGTTCGCCGCGGGCCTGGTCATGGTGGCCGGGGCGTCCTGGTGGGCCGTCGACCACTTCACGGGGAAGGTCGACCGCATCTCCGGTGTCTTCCCGACGAACGTGCCCGCGGCGGCGCAGCCGGCACCCTCCGACGGAGGGCAGACCTTCCTCCTCGTCGGCGTCGACAGCCGCTCCGCGCTGCCGACCACGGGCCGTGACGCCAAGGCCCCCGAGTGGAAGTACGGTGCCCAGCGCAGTGACACGATGATGCTGGTCCACCTCCCCGCCGACCATTCCGGCGCGTATGTCGTCTCGCTGCCCCGCGACGCGTGGGTGGACATCCCCGGACACGGCAAGGCCAAGCTCAACGCCGCCTTCTCCTGGGGTGGGCCGCCGCTGCTCATCGACACCGTGCAGCGGCTGACCAAGGTGCACGTCGACCATCTCGTCGTCATCGACTGGGACGGATTCAAGAAACTCACCGACTCCGTCGGCGGAGTGGACCTCGTCGTGGACGGCGCCACCCGGCATATGAACGGCACCCAGGCCCTGGTCTACGTGCGTGAGCGCTATCACCTCCCCCGCGGCGACTTCGACCGCACGCACCGTCAGCAGTACTTCCTGCGGACGCTGCTGGCGAAGGTCATGCGCCCTTCGACCTTCTCCAACCCCGTCAGGGCCACCAGGGTGCTGGACGACCTCACCGCCGCCGTGAGCGTCGACGATCGGCTCAGCGACGGCGACCTGCGTGCCCTGCTGTGGGACAACAAGGAGGTCCGCCCCGGGAACATGGTGTTCATGAACGCCCCCGCCAAGGGAACCGGCACGATCTCCGGCCAGTCCGTGGTCCTCCTGGATTCCGGCGCCGGCGCCCAGCTGTGGCGGGCCATGCGCGAGGACGCCCTCGACATCTACCTGCAGTCGCACGACGCCGACCGGCTCGGCGTCACGACTCCCTGACGGGCCGGCCGTGATCGCCGGAGATGCCCGTCTGGATGCGGTTCGCCGGACAATGGGCCGCATGTGCCCTAGAGTTCTGCACCGGCGGCCCACCGGCGTCTGCGGAGGACACCATGACGGATCACCTCACTCGTCCCACGCATCGGCGCCGAAGGCCGTCAGGCCGGCGGCGCGCCGCGCTCGGTGCCCTGTTCGGACTGATCCTCATCGGACTGATCACCGGCACCGGACTGGCCCGCGACCGGGAGGACACCGCGCCCCGCGCCGGGCGAACGAGGAACGCGGCGCTTCCCTTCGACCTGCCGGCCACCGATGTGCTGCGCGACAGCCCGCATCTGGTCTTCGCGCACTACTTTCCGCCCTATCCGCTCTCCCTCGACAACCAGCCCGCCGAGCACGACTACTACGCCCGCAACTACCTCACGCCACAAGGCGAGCAGGGCAAGCACGCGGCCTACGGCGGACTCCTGCGTGACCGGCCCCTGCCGGTGCCCCCGTCCAGCGGGGACTGGCAACTCGCCAACCTCGAACGGGAGGTGAAGACCGCCCGAGACGCCGGGCTCGACGGATTCACCGTGGACATCCTCTCCCTGACCGGCATCAACCGTCAGCGCGTCGACATGCTGCTGCGCGCGGCGCAGCGCGTCGACCCGGGCTTCCGGATCGTGCTGATGCCGGACATGACTTCCCTGCACACCGACCCGCGCACCCTTGCCCACCAGCTGGCCCGGCTCGCCGAGTCCCCGTCCGCATACCGGCTGGCCGACGGACGCCTCGTGGTGTCCCCGTTCAAGGCCGAGGCCCAGGACCCCGCCTGGTGGGGCCAAGTCATCGCGCGACTGCGCGACCAGGGCATCAGCACCGCGTTCGTCCCGGTCTTTCTGGACTTCCGCGCCAACGCCCAGCGGTTCGCATCCATCAGTCACGCCTTCTCGTCCTGGGGCAACCGGAGCTACACCCGCCAGGACAACGTTCCCGGCGACATCCGACTCGCCCACTCCCTGGGAAAGAAGTGGATGCAGGCCGTGTCCGTGCAGGACGCCCGGCCCAACCAGGGCATCTACGACGAGGCGGGCAACACCGCAAGCCTGCGGTCGACCTGGAACCACGCGATCTCCGACGGTGCGGACTGGGTGCAGCTCACCACATGGAACGACTACTCGGAAGGCAGCCAGTTCGCCCCATCACTGCACAACGGCCACACCTACCTCGACATCTCCTCGTACTATCTCACCCGTTTCAAGACCGGGGCATGGCCGCAGATCGTCCGTGACACCGTGTACGCCACTTCCCGCGTCCAGTTCACGGATGTCGACAGCGCCCCGCTTCAACCCCGGCTGATGCGCCCGCGTCCTGGCACCGCACCGCCGCGCGACCAGGTGGAACTGCTCACCTTCCTGACCGCGCCTGCCACAGTCTCCGCGCGCGTGGGTGGCGTGCCCCACACCTACCGTGCCCCCGTCGGCGTGTACGCCCAGGGCCTGCCGCTGAACACCGGCCGCACCGAGGCGGTGGTTCGCCGCGCGGGGGACACCGTCGCCGCCGTCACGACCCGCTATCCGGCGCGGCGTACCGTCACCGTGCAGGACCTTCAGTACTACGCGGTCTCCAGCCGCGGTTGAGCTCCTGACCTCCGGCCCGTGGAAGCAGGCTCCGGCCGATGCGGACGATCCAGCCGGGCGAGTCGCTGACGTACCGGTTCACGGCCCACCCGCAGCGGTGTGCGGATGTACCGCCGCTCGACGATGCCGATGTCGCTGCACATCGCCAACGGCATGTACGGGGCGGTGGTCATCGATCCGCCGAACCTGCCGCGGGCCGACCGGGAGCACCCGCTCGTCCAGTCCGACCTCTGCCCCGGCCCGAAGGGCGGGACCGCCGACCCCGCCGGACCGGCCGCGAGGCGGCCCGACGCCGTCGTCTTCAACGGATACGCCGGCCAGTACACGTACGCGCCCCTGAAGGCCCGGACCGTGATCGGCTGCCACGACGGGGGACGCGACCGTGCGGCGCGCACGCGCGGGGTCCCGGGGACGACGGCTCCGGCGGATACGCGTCTACCCCGTGATGCGGGGGAGAGCGCCGCGTTTGGGCTCGCTTTGGGGAGCATGTGGGGAGGATTTGAGGAGATGTGAGGTCGCCGTGGACTTCGGCGACCGCGTCGGACTCGTCGGCGGCCCCCCGCCGACGGGGCCGTGAGGGTGCCGATCGTGCGCCGGCCGGGCGTCGAACCGGCGTCGATCGTGCGCCGGCCGGGTGTTGTTCGAGCGCCGCGCGATCCGGCGCGCGCGGCTGCCCGCGCCGGTCCGAGGGCACGTCCCCGGCTGGAAAAACGTATCGCCGGCCGACGTGTCTCCCGCTCGCCGTGGGTGCCCGGACGGCCGGCGAAGGCGTGCCTCCCGTTCGTATCCCAGGTGCTTTGTGAAGGGGCGCTGATGCGCTGTCAGTTGCGGGAGACCGGCTTCCGGTTGGTGGTCCCGGCGGTGATACGATCACCGCACTTGTCGAGCGGGCGGATGAACGCACAACGACATCTGAGACCAAGAGGACGGCCCGGCTGAAACGTGGTGCGGGCGACCTGTAGGCCCATCCGCATTGACGGGATTTCAGCAGCTGACCTTCAGTCGTCTGAAGAGAGTCATATGACGCACTACTTGCAGGACCCGGCATTCTGGGCTCTCCTCGTCGTAGTCCTTGTCGCAGCTGCCTTTGCTGTTCGCCAGCGCAGGGCGGCACGGAATTTACGGCAGGAGATCGATGGGCTCAGAACCCACTACGACGAACTCGAGAACCATTACTCGGAGTCCGTCAAAAAGGCCCAGGAGCACGCTGAAGAGGAAACCAAAACCGCCCTCAAGTCCGCGATGCGGACGATTCAGGGACTTGCTGCCGAGCAGCAGTTGATCATTTCAAGGCTGCAGACCAAATATGGCGAGTCGGTCATTCTTCAGGATCTGCTGGACATCGACCACATGAACTCGCAGTTCGGTCGGCGTGCCCAGTCCATCGCCGTGCTCTGCGACGGCTGGCTGGGCCGGCACCGCGAGGTCGCGTCGGTCTACGACGTCGTGCGCAGCGCGCAGGGCAGGATCCGTCACTTCCAGCGGGTGGAGATCCTCTCGCAGGTCGACTTCGGCATCACCAGCCGGGCCGTCGAACCGGTGGCCCTGGCTCTCGCGGAGCTCCTCGACAACGCGACCAGCTATGCCAGTCCCGACACCATCGTCGAGATCAACGTCCGTGCCGTGCCCAAGGGCATCTGCATCGTCGTCGACGACGCCGGTGTCGGCATGAACGAGGAGGAGCGGGCCAGGGCGTCGAGGCTGCTGTCGAGCGAGCGGGTCTCGGGCGTCTCACAGCTCGGCAACCCGCCGCAGTTCGGCTTCGCGGTGATCGGTGTGCTCTGCGAGCGCTTCGGTTTCACCGTGTCCGTGGACTCCACCTCCCCCTATGGGGGCGTGCGTGCGGTCCTCCTGCTGCCCGACGAACTCCTCACCAGCATGCCCGACCCGAAGGAGACCGTCCCGGACGCCGGGGCCGCCACCGCGCCCGGCCTCAGCGGACCCCACTCCTCGCCGACCGCATCCACGACCGCCGACGGCCTGCCGAAGCGGCGCCGCAAGCGGCCGATGGCCCTCGTGTCCACCGGTTCGGCACCCTCGCAGTCATCGAAGAGCTCGCGTGCCCCGAGGCGCTCCGACGAAGACACGGCAGCGATCATGGCCGCCTTCCAGCGGGGCACGGTGATCGGCCGGTCCTCGCATCCGGACACGCCGGATGAGACGGGCAACACACGCGATGCAAGCAGCGAAGGACATGAGGTCTCGTGAAGAACGATCTGGCGTGGATGCTTGACAGTGCCCTGGAGATTCCCGGGGCCCTGCATGCCGTCCTGGTCTCCGCCGACGGGCTGCTGATGGCCCGTTCGAAGGGGGTCGACAAGGACATGGGGGACACCATCGCCGCCGCGATGAGCGGTGTGCAGTCGCTGAGCCGGTCGATCGGGTTCTTCTGCGAGGGGTCCGATCGGCGGTGGCGGCAGACGCTGGTCGAGTTCGACGAGGGATGGGTCTTCCTGATCTCCGCGGGGCAGGGCGCCTATCTGGCGGTCTCGGCGGCCCTCAACGTCGACATGGGGGACATCACCTTCCGGATGCAGCAGCTCGTCGGCCAGCTGGGCAAGGAGCTGACGACTCCGCCGCGCGAGAACGCCGGTTCACGGCCATGACCGACGCCAGCCGACCGGAGCCGGAAGCCGCGGAGTTGGTGCGCCCGTACGTCATCACCAAGGGGCGCAGCCTCCCCGATGACGAGCAGTTCTCGCTGATCACCCTGATCACGGCGGTGACGGACCACCAGCAGCGGCCGAACCGGCTGTCCCCGGAGGAGCAGAAGCTGCTGACGATGTGCACCGGCGGTTACCTCTCGGTCGCCGAGATCGCCGGGCACACGCGGTTACCCCTGGGGGTGGTGAAGATCCTGCTCGCCGCCCTCGCCGAAGGCGGATACATCGTCATACGCCCGCCCGCCGCGCGTGCCCACGTCACCGACGTGCGGATCCTTGAGGAGGTGCTGAATGGTCTCCGAGCCAAGTTTGGCTGAGCACGCCTACGTCCGTGGCGGCGACACCCAGACTCCCGTGAAGATCCTGGTCGTCGGGCACTTCGCGGTGGGCAAGACCACCTTCATCGGGTCCATTTCCGAGATACCGCCGCTGTCCACCGAGGAGAGGATGACACGGGCGGGGGAGACGGTCGACGACCTCAAGGGAGTCGCCGGCAAGACCACCACCACCGTGGCCATGGACTTCGGACGGCTGACGCTCAGCGAGCGGGTCGTCCTCTATCTGTTCGGCACGCCCGGCCAGCAACGCTTCCTGCAGATGTGGGAGGCCATGGCCCGCGGTGCCCTCGGGGCACTGGTGCTTGTCGACCCCGAGCGGCTGGCGGACTCCTTCGCCGTGATCGACCTGATCGAGCAGTACGGACTCGACTACGCGATCGCCGTCAACCGCTTCGACGGTTCGCCGCTGCGCGAGGAAAGGGCGCTGCGCGAAGCGCTGGACCTGCTCGATGACACGCCCGTCGTCACATGCGACGCACGGGACGAGAAATCGTCGGCCCAAGCACTGATCACACTCGTCCGCTATTTGCAGGACCGTGCACTTCAGGAGCAGACATGAGCGCCCATTCCACCGATCCCGCGCCCCCACCCGGGTGCCCCGCCCACGGCAGTGGCCTCAGCGTGCCCCTGTACGGGCCGGAGTTCGCCGCCCATCCGCAGTCGTACTACGAGTACATGCGCCAGCACGGGCCGCTCGCGCCCGTCGAACTCGCGCCCGGGGTGGAGGCCACCCTCGTCACCGACTACGCGACGGCACTGCAGCTGCTGCAGGACTCCGGGGCCTTCCGGAAGGACGCGCGTCGCTGGCGGGACTTCAACGAGGGCAGGGTCAGCCCGGACAGCCCGGTGCTTCCCCTGCTGGTGTACCGCCCCAACTGCATGTTCAGCGACGGTGCCGAGCATCTGCGGCTGCGCCAGGCGGTCACCGACAGCTTCGCCCGGGTGGACTCCCGCCGGCTCAGCCAGAGCACCCAGCGGATCTCCGACTACCTCATCGCCCAGTTCGGCACCCGCGGTTCGGCCGACCTGCTCAACGACTACGCCAAGCAGCTCCCGCTGTTCGTGTTCAACGAACTCTTCGGCTGCCCCGCGGACATCGGTGACCGGGTCATGTTCGGCATCTCCGGCATCTTCGACGGCATCAACGCCGAGAAGGCCAACGCGGTGCTGTTCCAGGCCGTGAGCGAGCTGGTGCAGATCAAGCGGAGCAAGCCGGGCGACGACGTCACCTCCTGGCTGATGCAGCATCAGGCAAAGCTGGACGACCAGGAGATGGCCCACCAACTGGTGCTGCTGCTGGGCGCGGGCGCCGAACCGCTGCGCAACCTGATCGGCAACACCCTGCACCGGCTGCTCATCAACGACCGGTACGCCAACGGCGGCCTGATCGACGAGGCCATCGACGACACGCTGTGGGAGAACCCGCCCATGGCGAACTACGCGCCGCACTATCCGGCCTCCGACATGGAGTTCGGCGGGCAGAAGGTGCGGGCGGGCGATCTGATGCTGGTCAGCTTTGCCGCCGCCAACACCGGGCCGACGCTCACGGCGACGCGTCAGGCCGGCAGCAACCGCGCCCACCTGGCGTGGAGCGCGGGCCCGCACGCCTGCCCGTCCAAGGAGCCGGCCCGGCTCATCGCGGTCTCGGCCATCGAGAACCTGCTCAACCAGCTTCCCGACGTCGAACTCGCGGTGCCGGAGGACAGCCTGACCTGGCGCCCCGGCCCCTTCAACCGGGCGCTCGCCACGCTGCCCGCGCGCTTCACCCCGATGCGGACCGTGCGCCGGCCCGAGTCGTCGGCGGGTGCGCAGGCGGCCGCCCAGGATGCCCGGGACAACGGCGGGGCGCGCAAGCCGGAGCGTGGACTGTGGAGTTCGTTCCTGACGTGGTGGAAGGGGTGATGCACGCAACACCCGGCCAACTCTTTCATACTGCATGAAAGTTGAACCGGTGGGGTAGTGAGCTGCGCGGTACGCGTGTTGAAATCGAGTCGAAGGAGGTGTGGTGGGCCACCTATCCACCGCCGCCGCTCCCGCTCAGCGCTCCGCCGCTTCACTCTCCCGGGAACACATCATCCCCATAGGTCCGCTACCTTCTGATCCGGACACCGAGATACCCGTCTGCGAGGGCGGGTATCTTTTCGCCCTCTTCCAGGCGGGTGCCCGTCCCAGGGCATCCCTTCCACCCCTGCCGTCCCGTGTGTACCCCGGCCGGTGCCGGGGCGCTCGGTGATCCCCGTCCGGTCCGGCGGTCTGGCCCCCGCCGCGGATCCCCCTACACTTGGCATGTTCACAACTGAGCAATTGCGGAGGCTGTGCGCCGTCGCAGGGCTCGACCGCCGCGACGCGAACGCATACGCGAGCGTGCTGGACGAGTCGTTGGGCGTCATGGCCGGGCGCCCGCTCGATCAGCCTCCGCCGTCCCTGAGCTTCCTGTCCGACGACCATACGCCGGTGGAGTTCTCCCTCGCCTTCCTGCCCGGCAGGGCACCGTCGCTGCGCGTGCTGCTGGAACCGGGGTGCGGTGCCGGCAGCCTGGCGGAGAACGGGCGCATCGGTTTACGCGCGCTGCGGACCATGACACGGCGCTGGGGCTTCGCCTCCGACCGGCTCGACCTGCTGGAGGACCTGTTCTTCCCGCTCTCCCCGCAGGGCCCGTTGGCGGTGTGGTGCGCACTGGAGCTGCGTCCCGGTGGTGTTCCCCGGCTGAAGGCGTATCTGAACCCCGCGGCGTCGGGGCCGGAACGCGCCGCCGCGACGGTACGGCAGGCGCTGGAACGGCTCGGCCACCGGGAGGCGTTCGCCGCGCTGCCCCCGGCCGACGGCTACCCGTTCTTCGCTCTCGACCTGGGCGACTGGGAAGCGCCCCGGGTGAAGGTCTACCTCAGACACGACGATCTGGCGGCCTCGGAGGCCGGAGGTCTGTCCCGCATGGACTCCGGGCCGGAGCCCGAGACCGTGGCGGACTTCTTCCGCACGGCGGCGGGGGTCCACGGGCGGACGCCGTCCGGGCCCGGGACGGGGCAGGACCTGCGGCTGGGCAGGCGGCCCGCCCTCACCTGCCACTCCTTCACGGAGACCACGACCGGTCTGCCGAGCGGTTTCACCCTCCACATCCCGGTCCGGGACTACGTCCGCGACGACGCGGAGGCCCACGCCCGGGCGGTGGCCGTGCTCGGCCGGCACGGCATGGACCCCACGCCGCTCACCCGGGCGCTGGCCGCCGTCACCGCGCGCAGACCGGAGGACGGGACCGGGCTCATCGCCTACCTGGCGCTCGTCCATGAGCGGGGCAGACCGCCCCGGGTGACCGCCTACGTCTCCTCCGAGGCGTACGGGGTCCGGCCGCCGGCCGGACCCGCATCCCCGCGGACGGTGCCGTCCGCGCACCGGCGGGCCCCGGCTTCCGAGACCGTGCAGCAGTCGCAGCAGTAGACAGAGACAGGAGCAGAGATCACCGTGGAGCCGTACCGGATCAAGGTAGTCGAGCCCATTCCGATCACCACGCGCGAGCAGCGCGAGGAGGCGCTGAAGCGCGTCCACTACAACCTCTTCGACCTGCGCGCCGACGAGGTGACCATCGACCTGCTGAGCGACTCGGGCACGGGTGCGCTGTCGGCCGCTCAACTCGCCGCGGGCATGGAGGGTGACGAGTCCTACGCGGGCTCCCGCTCCTTCTACCGGTTCCGTGACACGGTGGCCGAGCTGACCGGCTATCCCCACATCCTGCCTGCACACCAGGGCCGGGCCGCGGAACGCATCCTGTTCTCGTCCCTGCTCGAACCCGGCAGCATCGTCCTGTCCAACACGCACTTCGACACCACCCGCGCCAATGTGGAGCTGGCGGGCTGCCAGGCCCGCGACCTGCCCTGCCCTCAGGCCCGGAACCTCGACAGCGAGGAGCCGTTCAAGGGGAACATCGATCTGGAGGCGCTGCGGCGGGAACTCGCCGGAGCCGACGGCCCCAAGGTCGCCGCGGTGGTCATGACCATCACCAACAACGGCGGCGGTGGACAGCCGGTCTCCATGGAGAACCTGCGGCAGGCCGCCGACCTCTGCCGGCGGCACGGTGTCCCCCTGCTCCTGGACGCGGCCCGGTTCGCGGAGAACGCCTGGCTGGTGACCCGTCATGAGGCGGGCTACCAGGACCGCACCCCCCGGCAGGTCGCGGAGGAGGCATTCCGGCTGGCCGACGGCTGCATGATGAGCGCCAAGAAGGACGGCATCGTCCACATCGGCGGATTCATCGGGCTGAAGGACCCCGAACTGGCCGAGAAGTGCGAACGTCTCCTCATCGCCACCGAGGGCTTCGCGACCTACGGGGGCCTCGCCGGACGCGACCTCGACATGATGGCCCAGGGCCTGCTGGAGGTGACCGAACCGTCCTATCTCGCGGAGCGTGCCGACATCGCGGCCCACCTCGCCCAGCGGGTGCGCGTCGCAGGCGTCGACATCCTCGAACCACCCGGCCTGCACGCGCTGTACCTCAACGCCGGGCGCCTGTTCCCGCACATCCCGGCCCACCACTACCCGGGGCACGCCCTGTCCTGCCAGCTCTACCTGGAGGGCGGCATCCGCTCGGCCGAACTCGGCTCCCTCTACCTCGGTGAGGAGGACGAGGACGGCAACCCGGTCAAGAGCGCACCGTACGAACTGGTCAGGCTCGCGCTGCCGCGCCGGGTCTACACGCGCAGCCATTACGACCACGTCGGCAGGACGCTGGAGGGCATCGCCAAGAAGGCGGAGTCGGTCGGCGGCTTCAGGATCGTGGACCAGTCCCCGATCCTGCGTCACTTCCGTGTGAAGCTGCAGCCTGTGTGATCCGGACCCTGCCGACGGGCCCGCGAGACGACGTCTGACACCCGGCTCCGCGGCGGGGCCTCCCATGGCCCCGCCCGGGGCGGCACCCGACCTGCGGGATGCCACCCACGCGACCTTATGAGTTGCTAATCTTCGCAATTAATCAGGTTGTCACTCCTGTGGGTGTCGCGACAGATGGGTGGATGCGATGCGCTTGGATCCGGCCGGCGGGGCCGTGCTGTACGACGGTCAACGATCCGTCAACCAGGCCCGCTTCCTGGTCCATGCCGAGGAGATCGACGTCTCCCTCGCCCTCGCCGAGCGGTTCACGGACGGGCTGCCGGACCCGGGGGCGCTGCCCGCGCCCGTGCCGCCGCGGCCCGGCGCGGGTCCCGGCACCAGGGTGGGCCTCGTGGAGGGCTGGCGCGGCACCATCGCCACCCGTGTCGAACTCTCTCCCGGCGGCGACCTGGCCCGGGTCGAGCCGGTCGACCCGTCCTTCTTCAACTGGCCCGCGCTGCCGGTGGCGTTGGCGGACACGATCGTCCCGGACTTCCCCCTCACCAACAAGAGCTTCAACCTCTCCTACGCGGGCAACGACCTGTAGGGGCTCGGGAAAGACGATGCGTGTTGCCGGGTGTCAGAAGGAGGCCGCTCCTTTCGCTGTCTCCCTACATGGGTGAACTGCTCGTATTGCTCTGCGTGTTGTCGCCGCTACAGGTATGGTCCGGCGGGTGGAGGTCCGCATGCCGTGAACGGGCGGACCTGCACGGCGCCGGGGACTCCTTCCCCGCCCGCCGCAGCCGCTGTCTTCCTCGCATCCGCCACTGACCGCGGAGGAGCACGATGCCGCCGAGAAGAGTGATCACACGACGCAGCCAGGAACCGCGCAGGCGGTTCGCGGAGGAGCTGCGATCACTGCGCACCCAGCGGGGTGTGAGTCTGCGCGAACTCGCCAAGGCGGTCGGGTGGGACGCGTCCCAGTTCGGAAAGATGGAGAGCGGCCAGACCGCCGGCGGACCGGAGGTCGTGGAGGCGCTGGACACCTACTACGGGACACCGGGGCTGCTGCTCGCGCTCTGGGAGCTGGCGGTGGCGGACCCGTCGCAGTTCCGGGAGCGGTACCGGCGGTACATGGCGCTGGAGGCGGAGGCGGTCAGCCTGTGGCACTACGCCGTGAGCGCGCCGCCGGGCCTGCTCCAGACGGCCGGGTACGCCCGTGAGGCGCTCACGGCGGGCGGCCTGCGAGGTGAGGAGCGGGACCAGCAGGTCGAGGCGCGCCTGGGGCGGCGCAAGCTGCTGGAGGGCGACGACCCTCCGTCCTTCCGCGTCATCCTCTCCGAGGCCGTACTGCGCACCCGGCTGCGCGACCCTCAGGAGTGGCGGGAGCAACTGGAGTACCTGGCGGAGGCGGCGGAGCGCCCGAACATCACCGTCCAGGTGCTGCCGTTCAGCGCCGGTCCGCACGGCCTGATGAACACCGCCACGAAGTTCCTGCGGCTGCTGGACGGCCGTACCGTGGCCTACATCGAGAATGACGAACGTGGTGAACTGATCGAGGAGAACAGCAGGGTTGAGCGACTGCAGCGCATCTATGATGCGATGCGTGACCTGGCCCTGCCCCCGCCCAAGTCACGCGAGTTCATCGTCCGGATGTGGGAGGAAGCCCCGTGCGAGCCATCGACCTGAGCGGTGCGAAGTGGCGCAGCAGCAGCTACAGCAACACGACGGGCGGCGATTGCGTCGAGGTCGCGGACGACTTCCCCGCCGCCGTCCCCGTCCGCGACAGCAAGAACTCCGCCGGCCCCGCGCTCGTCTTCGAGGCCGGAGCCTGGTCGACGTTCGTCACGGCCGTCAGGACCGGCGGCTTTCCCGCCTGACCTCCTGAGCCCGAACTGGAGGAGCCGGGTCTTCCGCGGAGGACCCGGCACGACTCCGGGACCTCCCGGACGCCGCGGGCTTCTCCGCAGGGCCCTTGTGAGGGCCGGGAGTCCGGTGTCGGCGTCCCGGTCGGCAACGACCCGTCGGACCAGACGACGCCTGACACCACGCGCTCACGACCGGCCCTCCAGCCGGCGATGGGCAGTGACACGGCTGAGGCCGGTGATGGCTCAGTGGCTGAGCCGAGCCGTCAGCGATCTTGAAAGCCGACGTGGCGGCGATGTCACCGTGGGTTCAAATCCCACCACCTCCGCGCGATGAGCAGTGAGAACGGTCCCTGACCTGCGTGTTTGGGCGGGGGCCGTTCTGGTGTCCGCACGCGTGGGGCACGGTGACCCTCTGATCCGTAGCCCTGGCCGATCGGTCAGCGACGGGCCATCCCGTTGCTGCACGGTCTTGGTGGACGCCACCTGGCCGGCCGCGCCGCCTCTCGGACGATTGCGGCGGGATCACGTTCGGCCCGTACGACGACCGCGCCTTCACCGCGGCCCGCCATGTGATCAGATCGGTCTGTACCAGCAGGTAGCGGCTCGGGGAGGAGCCGCGGAGGAGGGGAAACCGAGATGCCCGATACCGCCAGAGAGACAACACAGCCGTGCCCGGAATGCGGCACGGAGATCCGCGGCGACAGCCGGTTCACCGCCTGGTGCGCCGCCTGCGACTGGAACGTGGACCCCGAGGAGCCGCAGCCGGACACGGGACGGCTGGACCGAGTCGAGCGTGCCCTGGCCCGACGACACGGCGAGCAGCTGCTCGCCGAGATGCTGAGCGGGCGGGAACCGCGCCCGCGGCGCGACGCCTCGGCGGTCACGGCCGCCGCGCTCGCCCTGACCGTGCACGGCGTCACCCTCGCGCTTGCCGTCGGCGGTGTCTGGTGCGTGGTGGCGGGGTGGGGCGGCGCCGGCATCGTGGCGGGTCTGGTATTCCTGGGGCTGGCCTGGGCGCTCGCCCCGAGGGTTCGCCGCCTCCCCGACGACCGGCCCGTGCTGTTCCGGGCCGACGCGCCCGAACTCTTCGCCCTGGTGGACGAGGTGGCGCGGGCGGTCGGCACCCGAAGCGTGCACGCGATCGCCGTGGACGGGAGCATCAACGCCGGCGTCATGACGTACGGTGTGCGCGGTCGGCGGCTGCTGGTGCTGCATGCCGCTGTGGGAGGTCCTGACGCCCGGGGAGCGGGTCGCGCTGCTCGGCCACGAGCTGGCCCACTACGCCAACGGCGACACCCGCAACGGCCTGGTGGTGGGCACGGCGGTGCGGACCCTGTCCCTCTGGCACCACGCCCTCCAGCCGCTTCCGCACCCGTCCGTGATCGAGATGGTTGTCAACGCCTTCTACGTGGTGCCACGCCTGCTGGTCCGGGGGGTGCTGGCGCTGCTCGTCCGGCTGACGTCGCGGGCCGGGATGCGGGCCGAGTACCTCGCCGACCGGCTGGCCGCCCGCGCCGCTTCCACGCAGGCGGCGGTAGGCCTCATGGACCGGTTGCTCATCACCGAGGCGCTCGGCGTCCTGCTGCGCAGCGAGGCCAACCGTGCCGCCCTCGGCGGGGCGAGGTCTACCCGGGAGGCCACGGCCAGGGCCGACGAGCTGTGGGGGCTGCTCACCGCGTACGCGGCGTCCGTCCCGGAGCACGAGCACGAACGGCAGCGGCGTGCCGGCGCCCGGCGCGGGCACCAGGTCGACGCCACCCATCCGCCGACCCATCTGCGGCGTGCCTGCCTGCTCGTCGGGGAGCCCGTGGCGGCGGCAGTGGTGCCGCAGGCCCGCCGGACCGAGCGGATCGCCACGGAACTTGCCGCGGCCCGCACCGAGGTGGCCCGGCGCCTGCTGCGCTATGGCCTCGGGGACTGAGCCCTCGCGGGCCGCCCCGGCCGCGTCCGGGGTCTCTCGTTTGGATCACCGCCAGCCGCCCTGGTCGACCGCTACATCTGGCACGGCTGTGGCACGGCGACCTCTTCGTCTCAAACTATGGGCGTGACGGTCGCTGAGGGTCAATTGGCTCTTCAGTAAGAGGGGCAGGGGTCTTACTCCGGTTGACCGTGGTCTGTGCGGTTGTTGTACTCCGTTGCTGTACAGCGACTTCGGAGGACCCGTGACCGCACTGCCAGCGAGCGTAGCCCGTGACATCCTCTATCACCGGATCATGTTTGCGATCACGGCGATCCGCGAAACGCTGGGCTGCACGATTCATGAAGCCATCGACGTGTTCGCGGCACGGTATGAGGCACTGCGCCGTGATCGTCCGGATGACTTCATCGTCGGGTCTGAGGAGTACGGCCGGGGCTTCTACTCGTGATCGGCGGCGTACTAATGTGCTCCCCATGAGGTGTCCCCGTTGCGGGAGCCTGCTGGAGGGCTCCGACGGCGAGTTGGTCTGCCGGGTTGGAGGCATGGAACTGTCTCTGGCGGTCCAACGGGAGCTCGCCGAGTGGGTCACTGGTGATGGAAGCCCGGAAGCCCCGGCATCCTTTCGATGGGGCGGACTCTGGCACTGTCCAGCTGACGGTACACGTATGCACGAGGCACAGGGGTGGGTGAGCTGCCCAGAATGCGAACGCCATCTGTCGCGTCGACTGCTGTATCAACTGATCGAGTTCCACATGCACGGTCCAGTCACGCAGGAGGACGCCTCCTGAGGCTCCGCTCGGCTGGTAGCTGTCGCCCCCGAGGCGGCCCCAACGCTTTTCTGTCTGGCCTCATCCTTATCAGGTCGATCACGGGGAGTCGGCAACCTCGACCAACCGGCCGGTGTCCTTGGCCGATCGTTCGTTGCCATTCGGCGTCGGTCGGCGCTGTCCGCACCTGTTGGTGTCAGCCGTTGGTGTCAGCCGACCGACTCCCTCTTGACAGATCTACGGCCAACCCCGTCCACGTCATCCTGTCGGGTTCTGCCCGTATCGTGCACGCCGGCTCTGGATACACGACCGACAAAGGGGAGCGGGATGGGCGAGTGGACGCCTGTTGACTTGATACATCTGTCTGACGGACAGGGCGTCTCCCTCGTCCTGCGTGCGGTTGAGCGCTACGAAGACCGACACGCCCTGGTTCGAGCCGAATGCCTGATAACTACGGATTTCGTGAACGCCCGCTTGAAGACGAGCATCTGGCTTGATGGCCTCGAAGAGTGGGAGGAGGCACTGAGACGCCTCGGTGCTGGTGAAGACGCCAGCTGGCCGCAGGGAAGCCGAGGGCTGGAGCTGTACTTTCACCCACACGAAGACGGCTGGCTCTCCATCTCGGTCCACGATCCCGACAGGTTGACGGTGGCCCTGGGACTCGAACCAACGCCTGAGTGGGTTGATGAGCATGAGGCAAACCTTCAGCGTCTGCGTGACGCCTACGGCCAGTCCTGAAGACAAGCAAATAGGGCGCATGCGGCCCTCGATCAGTTCTTCTGGAAGTGATGGCCCAAGTCTTCGGCGTGCGGCGGCTCACGGCGGCTGATCCTGTGACCTGCGTAGATGCCGGGACTAGTTGTCATCATCTGTCAACGCCGGTTCGTCTCGGACGGCCCAGAGGCGGCCCGGGCGGCAGAAGCGAAGCGCCCAGTGGACTCCTCAGCGTCCATTGTCGTCGCCAGCGGCGATCAGCTCTTGTGACTCACGCCTGCCGAACCCGGAACGGTCCAGTCCGGTGCTGTCCAACAGCCTTGCACGGCCCAGAACGGCCCAGCCGACCCGAGGTCTCCTGAGGTCTGCCCATGCCTCATGATGTGCGTCATGTCCCTGACCTTCGGCCCTGACCGGCAGACTCGCGAGTTCCAGTGCGACTGCTGCAACGCTCCCATCGAACGAGCATGGAACTTCGTGTACGTGGACGGCATGGTGTACGCGGTGTACTTCGCGAACTGCTACCACCATCGGGGCCGGGATCACGACGCCTGGATAGACGTGATCTTCGGTACCTGGGGCGCCGGCTCCGAGCAGTGGGAGGATCACGTCTCGTTCGCATGCCGGGTGGGCCCGGTCGCCGGCCAGGACGAGCCCGCGTCCACACTCGTTACGGCAGGCCTCGCCCATCCCGACGGACCGCTCTTCGGCCGCAAGCTCGACCGCGAGGCCGCCCTGCAGCACCCGCGGCTGCCGGAGTTCTGGAAGGTGTCCGACTTCATCCTGGAGCACGATCCGCTGGTGCGAGGCCACGTCTACGGACGCTGAACGATCACCTGGCCGCTGGGCATACCCCCTTGGTCCGGAACCCACACGCTTTCCAGGTCTGTTGGTGGGGCGGAGGCCCTTGTCCGAGGCCGTTCACCTGCGTTCAGGGGGGAGTGACTGCCTGGACGACCCCTGCGGATGGTCCTGTCCGAACAACGGTGAACGTTGCTGAATGAGACGGAAACCGAGTAAGGCCTGGCACAAGGCCAGACCGCCTTCACCTGCTTGGACCTTCTGATCC